>NZ_BLRL01000007.1:131332-224726 GCF_015082335.1 Moritella sp. F3
ATTGGAGCGGTACAAGAGGCTCGAACTCTTGACCTCAACCTTGGCAAGGTTGCGCTCTACCAACTGAGCTAGTACCGCATATCATCTTAGGTGCCGAATTATATAGAACCGACTGGTTTTTGCAAGCATAGAGCTAGGCTTTATTATAAATAAGCCTTATATTGCTGAATGTTTGGACTATAAGGTTGTAAAATTATCCAACCAGTCGTTTGACTGCTTAAATTTTAAACATATGTTGGCGATAATGCTGTAATTCACCAATTGATTCGCGAATATCATCCAGTGCTAAATGCAAACCTTGTTTATGAAAACTTGATACCACCTCAGGGCACCAACGGCGACCTAATTCTTTAATCGTGCTCACATCAACATTACGGTAATGGAAATAATCATTCAATTCCGTCATATATTTAACTAAGAAACGACGATCTTGACCAATACTGTTACCACACAATGGTGATTTACCAGCCGGCACCCACTTATCTAAGAATGCTAATGTTTGCGCAACAGCCTCTTCTTCAGTGACATTACTCGCTAATACACGCCTAACCAGTCCTGAATTAGTATGATGAGTTGTACACCACTCATCCATCTTATCCAATTCGGTTTTATCTTGGTGAATAGCTAATACAGGTCCTTCTGCAAGAATGTTCAATTCACTATCAGTGACGATAGTAGCAATTTCAATGATCAAGCATTTTTCTGGATCAAGACCTGTCATTTCTAGGTCAATCCAAACTAAATTATTTTCATTAAACTGCGCAGCGTTGTCGGCAAGTTGCATAGAGGGGATCCTAATAGTTGTCGTTTAATCGTATGTTTAAGGTTATTATACCCAATCGACCTCGAAATGCGATGTACAGCAACAGCTGTACTACAATACGCTTGTTACAAATCAGGAATTAAATTACCCGTGGCTAAAAAGAAACATTTAACCCAAGGTCAAATACGTCGTGTACGTAGCAACCAGACTAAGCGTCTAGAAAAGCAAGATACTAAAGAATGGGATGACGCACTTCTCGGTAAAAAACAAGAAGGTGTGATCATTAGCCGTTTTGGTCAACATGCTGATGTAGAAGATGAGAATGGTGTAATTCACCGCTGTAATCTACGTCGTTCTATTGCAAGCTTAGTCACTGGCGACCGTGTAGTTTGGCGCTTAGGTAATGAACAGCTACAAGGCATTTCAGGTATTATCGAAGCGGTACATGAACGCAGAACGGTATTAACCCGTCCTGATTTCTACGATGGTATTAAACCTATTGCTGCAAATATCGATCAAATAGTGATCGTATCTTCTGTGGTGCCTGAATTCTCAACTAATATTATCGACCGTTATATCGTCGCTGCCGAAGATGTAAAAATTCGTCCAGTGATCTTATTAAACAAAATTGATTTATTGAGCCAAGATGAATTGTTTACCATAAACCGACAATTACAAACTTACCGTGATATCGGCTATGAAGTATGGCAAGTATCTTCTCTCGAAGGTAAGGGCTTATCTGAGTTACAACATCTATTAAAAGATAATACCACTATCTTTGTTGGTCAATCAGGCGTGGGGAAATCATCACTGGTTAATGCATTAATGCCTGAACTCGATGTTGATGTAGGCGATGTATCAGAAAAGTCTGGTCTTGGTACGCACACTACAACGACAGCACGTTTATATCACTTCCCATCAGGTGGTGATTTGATTGATTCACCTGGGGTACGTGAATTTTCACTTTGGCACATGAAACCAGAAGAGATCGCGAACGGCTTTATTGAATTCCGTGATTTCTTAGGTGAATGTCGTTTCCGTGATTGTAAACATAAGAACGATCCAGGTTGTGCACTCCAAGATGCGATAAAACAAGGTAAGATCAAAAAAGTACGCTTTGATAACTACCTACGCATCTTAGAAACTATGCTAGATAACCGCCCGACTCGTCATGTGCCAGTACGTAAATAACTGATTTATATAAATGTCATATGACAATCATATCGCAGTTACCTTGCTATTATAAAAGAGCAAGGTAACGATTAACTGATTAAAATCATCACGCTAATTCTGACAACAATAGTCAAAGTTGTTACAATAGCGTTAATTCTATTTAATTATCACTATTCAACTATTTAAGAGGCTCTCAGGTGCTAGACAAGCTTAAAGTTATTGCCCAATATTGCTTTCCTCAACACGGTTTATCTCGTCTTATTGGTTTATTTGCTGCCGGCGCGCATGGCAAAGTAACCACTAATGTGATCACGTGGTTTATCAAGCGTTACAATGTCAACATGGATGAAGCAAAGCATTCAGATCCTGCACACTTCCAAACATTTAACGACTTCTTTACCCGTGAATTAAAAGAAGGCGTGCGCCCAATCAATGCTGACGACAACATGTTATGCCAACCAGTAGATGGTGCAGTTAGCCAAGCAGGTCCTATTACGCAAGGTCGTATTGTGCAAGCTAAAGGTCATGACTATAGTGTTTGCGAATTATTAGGTGGCGATCGTCAACTAGCGAACAAATTTGAAGACGGTGACTTCGCGACGGTTTATCTGTCGCCACGTGATTACCACCGTATTCACATGCCAATTACTGGTACGTTAAAAGAAATGATTTTTGCACCTGGTGATCTGTTTTCAGTTAATCCACTAACGGCGCAAAATGTACCAAATCTATTTGCGCGTAACGAACGTGCTATCGCTATCTTTGATACTGAAGTTGGCCCGTTTGCAATGGTATTAGTTGGTGCCACAATCGTTGCTTCAATTGAGACAATCTGGCACGGCACAGTGGCACCGTCGAAGAATAAAGAGATCGTACGCTGGACGTATGAAAACCAAGCGCCAATCGTTATCGAAAAAGGCGCAGAAATGGGTCGCTTTAAACTTGGTTCGACTATTGTTGCCGTGTTTGCTAAAGACGCGATTGAATTTGTTGATGAACTACAGCCAACAACGCCAACGATAATGGGTGAAGCATTCGCTCGTATCAAAGCTAAATAAGCAAGTCTATTAGCTCGATTAACCCGTTATACAGCATGCTATAACGGGTTAGATTACTGCTCCCACTGACATTCGATAATTAGCACTCAGCACTAAATGCCTCTATAACCAAAACACCAATATCGACAATAAAACCATTACTCATAATGCCAATTGATCTGGCTACCAATTGCAAGGATGTAAGCAATTCATGGAACAACGTAAACAAGGCCTTTGGGCACTTCATTCTGCAACACTGTTACTTGGTGGCACCACCTTATTTTCCAAGCTCATATCATTAAGCGCCCTTGATATCACAATTATCCGTTGTGTTATTGCGGCGACAGTTCTGTGTTTATTACTAAAAGTAACCAAACAGCGATTGCGATTAAATACCTTCGCTGACTATGGGTGGGCGCTATTATTAGCGGCATTAGTAGGTGCGCATTGGGTAACCTTCTTTCTCGGCATGCAATTGTCAACGATTGCGATAGGTCTAATCGCTTTCTATACTTATCCTGTGATGACGGTGTTTTTAGAACCCCTGTTTAATAAAGAAAAAATTCAATCTCAGGATATTATTTCGGCATGTGTGGTATTAATCGGCATTAGTTTATTAGTACCAGAACTGTCATTAGAGAATGAAGTTACGTTAGGGATTATCAGCGGTATTAGCTCTGCATTTCTGTTTACTTTAAGGAATATCCTCTACAAACGTAAGCTCTCACATTACAGTGGTCCCCACACAATGTTTTATCAAACATTATTAACCGCGTGTATGCTTTCACCTTTTTTGGGTGTAGAATTAGCGGCTATAAATAATGACAATTGGACGTTATTAGTTGTGTTAGGAATTTGCTTTACCGCAATGCCACACACATTACTAGTAACAGCATTACGTTACCTAAAAGCTAAAACAGTGGGTCTTATCTCCTGTTTACAGCCACTTTACGGTACTTTGCTCGCGATCCCTTTTTTAGCTGAAATACCCAATACTGCTACCATCACCGGTGGTGTACTCGTGGTGTCAGCCGCCCTTTTTGAAACATGGAATGCAGGAAAGAAATAGGTCCAAGTAACGCGATTTGACTACGGATAGCTTTAAATCAACCGCGTTATCAATGGTACTTATGAAATATTATGATGACTAAAAATTATGTAGTGTTACTTATTCTATTTTCATTATTTATTACACCTGTGCAAGCACAACTGAGTTATGGTGAAGCGCAGCTTGATAACACGATCTCTCAGCTGCAAGAGCTCGAACTTACGCCGTCGGTTAAATTACAGATCAAGCACTATGAGCAAGCCTTAAAGGATCTGAGCGAAGATACTAAGGCACGTCAAACGGCAAACCGCTATCAAAAAATAATTGATGATTTTCCCGCCACCTCCCAAGCTTTAAGAACGGCCATATCAGATTATCAGCCAACTATTTTCCCCGATGCAAGTGACTGGCCATTAAATAAAATTGAACGCGAGATTGGTCGAAGAAATTCGAATCAAACAGAATTAAAACAGCAGCAACAGGCGCGTAGCAGCGAACTCACTACGATAGGTATTAGGATCAGCTCGTTTCAGACTGATATCGAACGCTTACGTACTAAATTGGCCAGCGCCCAAAAAGAACATGATAAATTAGTCGGAAACAGTGACTCGAACTTAAACGATGAGCAGGAATCATTGCGTATCGGCCTGCAAATCAAGCAATCGTCACTATCGACCCAGATCCACATGTTAGAACTGGAACAACTCAGTGCCAGTAACCGCAGTGAATTAGCGCAACTAAATCGACGCTTAGGGCTGCTAAAACAAAAAGACATTAGCCACTACTTAGCGACATTAACCGAACTGCGTAACATTATATTACGTAAAGAAACCGAAGACGCGATCGCACGCAGTAAACAGATCAATGACTCATCACTGATTAGCTCACCGTTTTTACAACTGCAGCTGGAAATAAACCAAGAACTCTCGAACGAACTAGAAAGAGTTTCAGCTAAAAATGAAACGATTCAAACCAAACAACAAGAGGTGTCGCAACAAGTCGACGCGCTCACGACCACTTTAATTAACTTTAATGAGCAAGTTGAATGGTTAAAAATCAGTTCTGCATTTGGAGAGAACTTACGTGCTCAAGTCAGTAGTTTACCAGCAGAGCCACCGCTAGAAAAACTAGAAGAAGAGATCGTCGAAAGCCGCTTATCTCGTTTTCGCTATCAGAAAATGCTCACGCAATTAGACAGTTTACCGTTAACAACAAAGCCACTAACAGCTGAAGAAGAGACCAGTTTGTTACGCTTTATTGAGTTACGTCGACTGTTACTTAGCAAATTGATTTCGAGCTTAGATAATCATATCTACGAACAAGCAAAATTAAAAGTCAGCTACAGCAAAATGAATAGCACCCTAGTGCAGATTAAACAGCAAGCTGATGAGCACTTGTTTTGGGTGCCAAATATCCCCTTACTCGGTACACAAAGTATTACTGAACTCTTTTCAAGTATGCTTTGGCTTACGTCCATTGAGAACAGTATTACTATCCCCCAAGCTTTGTTTTCTTCACCATTAACAGCGTTGAGCTTGGCGACATTACTCATTTTAGGTTTGTTCTATTTAGGCACCCCGCTGAACAAGTATTTTACCAAGCATATTGCCGATACGTCTCCAAAAGTAGGCAAAGTAACCCAGGACAAGTTCGTTTATACTCTGCGTAATCTTGCCTTTTCAGCCGCCGACGCACTCATTTTACCACTCTCACTCTTTATCATTACCAAGTTATTAATAAATGCATGGCAGTATCCCTTTGCCGTTAATATGGGGCATGCAATACAAGATTCACTCTTTTTATTAGTCATCTATTTATTCATGCGTAACCTGACTCGCCATAAAGGCTTACTGCAGATCCACTTGAAAATAGATAAGGCCCGCATTGCTAAAATTTGGGGCTACTACCAAGTGCTGTTCTTCATCTCTTGGCCTTCTTACATCATCCAAGTACTTTGCTACCGATATCCTGAACAAGCATATGATGGTTCACTCGGCCGCCTTGCGTTCATCATAACTTGTGGTGCCTTGGTACAATTTTATTACCGTTTGTACCGTGAAAAATTACCTCTGACCTACAAGCAAAAGAATAATGGTAAACCACATATTGTCCATCACACCATCTGGACCATATTTATCATGGCGCCAATTGCCTCTGCGATCATGGCTATCATGGGTTACTTATATACTGCACAAGTATTGCTAAAACAAATGGAGTCCTCGCTATTAATGGGGCTGTTATTTTTATTAACGTATTACTTAATTCGTCGTGGTATGCATTTGCAAAAACGCCGTTTAGCGTTTGAACGAGCGAAAGCAAAACGTATTGATATTATTGCGCAGCGTGTTAAAGAAGTTGAAAAAGGTGGACAGAATAGCAGTCAAGAAAGTCACTTTGACATTGAAGAACCAGAGATCGATTTAGATCAAATCAGTGCCCAATCACTGGGGTTATTACGCACCTTGTTAACGCTGTTATTTGTCGCGTTAAACGCCCTATTTTGGTCTGAGATTCAAAGCGCCTTTATCTTTTTAGACACGGTGACATTATGGGATGCGTCTAATACCTCAAATGGGATTGAATATGTTGATCCCATCACCTTAAAAAGTTGTCTATTAGCACTGATTATTTTTGTACTTACCTTGGTACTCATACGTAATTTATCAGGTGCACTGGAACTGTTAATTTTACAGCATTTAGATCTCTCTCCGGGTACCGGTTTTGCGATCACGACCTTAGCCAAATACATGACTATCTCGATTGGTTTTGTGGTTGGTTTTAACTTCTTAGGGGTTGATTGGGCGAAAACCCAATGGTTAGTCGCCGCGTTAACCGTCGGTTTAGGTTTTGGTCTACAAGAGATTTTTGCCAACTTCGTTTCCGGTTTAATCATCTTATTTGAAAAACCGATCCGTATTGGTGATACCGTGACAATCCGTGATTTAACGGGCAGCATCAGTAAAATTCAAACCCGAGCGACGACGATTGTCGATTGGGATAGAAAAGAAATCATTGTGCCGAATAAAGCCTTTATTACCGAGCAATTTATTAACTGGTCATTATCTGATTCTATTACGCGCGTGATCATTAATATTGGCGTGGAATTTAATTCTGATATTGAGTTAGTCACCAAACTGCTATTAGAAAGTGCCGAAGAGAATAGCTTAAGCTTAGATAACCCTAGTCCGGAAGTATTCTTTATTGAATTTGCTCAACATGCACTACGCTTTGAAGTACGTTGTTATGTATCAGAAATGGGCCATCGTTTAACCATGACTCATGAATTGAATACGCGCATCACCCATGTCTTTAAAGAACACAATATTCGCATTGCATTACCGCAATTAGATTTGCGCGTAAAAGATGGTTTTAAAGTCAGTGACAGTAGCCATATCATGAGTATGAAGAAAGGCAGCTTACGATAAACAGCTCTTGAGCTAGCACTCGCAATTCGACTTAAAATAGAAATAGAAATAGAAATAGAAAGGATGAGTAAATACGATTTAGCGTCAATCGCTAACGTACTCATCCTTTCTTTTTTAACCCCTCTTAAGCCCTAGGGGTAGGAAAGGCAATAACCTCATCAAGGCTATTTGCGCCCATCGTTAACATCACTAGTCGATCGATACCTAGCGCCACGCCGGCACAATCAGGAAAACCAGCTGTAAGCGCATCAATCAGATGATAGTCGATAGGTTGTTCGGGTAAATCCATCGTCTTACGCTTAGTATTATCGGCTTTAAAGCGTCTTAACTGCTCTTTAGCATCAGCGAGTTCATGAAAGCCATTCGCTAATTCAATCCCTTTAAAATACACCTCAAAGCGCTCTGCGACGCGTGTATCTTGCGGGCTAATGCGCGCCAATGCCGCTTGCGATGCAGGGAAATCATAAATAAAGCACGGTACGTCTTGGCCTACTTGACTCTCGACACCAACGTAAAATAATAATTGTAAAATAGTATCGCGATCAGGTTCATTCTCTAATACGTCATAAACCCCGTACGGTTTTGCCGCTTGACGTAATTCATCCATCGTCGCGGTTAACGGATCCAGCTGTAAAAATTGCTTAAACGCATTTTGATAAGTGAAACGCTGCTCTTTACCTGTACTTAATACCAAAGTCAGTAACTCTGACATTTCATCCATCAATTGAAAATGGTCAAAACCAATACGATACCATTCCAGCATAGTGAATTCAGGATTATGGTGGCGGCCAGCTTCTTCATTACGGAATGATTTACTCATCTGGTAAATACAGCCACTGCCTGCTGCTAGCAATCTTTTCATGTGAAATTCAGGGGACGTCTGCAGATATAAGGACAGACCTTGGCTGTAACCGGGGCCAACAAATTCCGTGCTAAATGCATCTAAATGTACATCGGTCACCGCAGCTTGACTCATCGCAGGCGTATCAACTTCTAGTACATCACGTGTCGCAAAGAACTGACGGATGCTATTTAATACCGATGCTCGCGCACGTAGCGCAGTAAAACTTGCACTCGGCTGCCAATTTAATTCACTCATATCCACTCCGGTTATCATAACCTAAAAAAGTAATGCTATTCATCATCTGCATAGCCCTAATTAAAGACCGCCGATTTACGTTGATTCATATTATCGGTATTACTTTTACGTCTTTAAATGGGCATTTTATGGTTTGCCAAAAACTAAAATGCCAGTCAAAGACTGGCATTTTATTGTTCATAAACACTAATAGAGTTAGCGTATAATCAACTTATTTAACACGACCAACATATTCGCCAGTACGTGTATCAACTTTAACTACTTCACCAATTTGGATGAATAGTGGTACGCGTACAACGGCACCAGTAGTCAATGTTGCAGGTTTACCACCTGTACCCTGTGTATCGCCTTTTAGGCCTGGATCTGTTTCTGTTACTTCCAATTCAACAAAGTTTGGTGGTGTAACAGCAATTGGGTTATCGTTCCACGTCGTAATTACGCAGATATCTTGTTCAACTAACCATTTAGCCGTATCGCCAACTGCTTTTACGTCAGCTTCAACTTGCTCAAACGATTCATTGTTCATAAAATGGAAGTATTCGCCATCGTTATATAGATACGCTAATTCTACTTCCATTACGTCTGCTGCTTCAACAGTTTCACCAGACTTAAATGTTTTTTCTAGAATTTTACCAGAAACTAAACGACGAACTTTAACGCGATGAAATGCTTGGCCTTTACCTGGTTTTACATGATCATGTTCCATAATAGAGCAAGGCTCATTATCAAGCATGAATTTTAAACCGCCTTTAAAATCACTGGTTTTGTATGTTGCCATGTTATCCTCATGAAAAAATAGATTTCAATAATTAGAGTTCAATAATGCCGCAAATGATAACCCGAAATGGAGCAAATATGCAGGAAAATTGGAAAAAAGACTTAGCAAGTGCCATTTCAGATCCCAGAAAGCTACTTTTTATACTAGAACTTTCCGAGACAGCTTTCCAAGCAGATTTTGCGGCAAGGCAGTTATTCCCTATGCGCGTGCCACAATCGTTTGTGGATCGCATGGAAAAAGGTAACCCTAAAGACCCACTGTTTTTGCAAGTCATGCCCAAACAGCAAGAGTTCATCCAAAAAGCCGGATTCGTTAAAGATCCGCTTGATGAGCATGAATCTGTGGTACCTGGATTACTGCACAAATACACCAACCGGGTACTGTTTATTGTCCGTGGTGGTTGTGCGATCAACTGCCGTTATTGTTTCCGTCGTCACTTCCCTTATCAAGACAATAGTAATAACAAGCATGAATGGCAACAAGCGATTGACTATATTCGCTCTAAACCCGAGATCATTGAAGTTATTTTCAGTGGCGGTGATCCGCTCATGGCCAATGATGATCAACTCGGTTGGTTGGTTGAACAATTAGAACAGATCCCACACCTTAAGCGTTTGCGTATACATACGCGCTTACCCGTGGTGATGCCTAGCCGCGTAACAGATGAATTCGTGACTCTGTTAAAACAATCGAGTTTACGCTGTAGCGTGGTATTACACATCAACCACCCGAATGAGTTAGCCGCAGAACTACCCGTTGCATTAGCGAAACTCACCAGTGCTGGGATCAGCTTATATAATCAGGCGGTATTACTGGCTGACATTAATGATAATGCCGATGATTTAGTGGAATTACATGAGCGTCTGTTTGATAACCGTATTCAGCCTTATTACTTACATGTGTTAGATAAAGTCGAAGGAGCTAGTCACTTTGAAGTACCGGAAGCCAAAGCCGTCGCATTAATGAATGAACTACTATTACGGTTACCAGGATTTTTAGTACCTAAATTAGTACGTGAGATTGGCGGTGAGAAAAGTAAAACGCCTATTTCTATTTAGCATCCGCTAGCCATTCATAAAATTCATGCAAAAAAAAGGAATGACCGCAAAGTCATTCCTTCTAATCGTCTTATGTTTTATGACCTAAATAACAATCTAATGTAATTTAAGTGTTGGGCGTAATACGCGGTTTAAACTACCAACCAACATCATCAAGCCTGTTTTCACATAACCGTGTAAGGCAATTTGGTGCATGCGATATAGTGAAATATACACCATTCTAGCAATACGACCTTCAACCATCATACTACCTTTAGTTAGGTTCCCCATCAGGCTACCCACAGTACTAAAGCTACTTAACGACACCAATGAACCATGATCATGATAGACAAATGATTTTAATGTTGAACCACCTTGCATCAGCGTCATGATATTTTTAAATGCTACCGTCGCCATTTGATGTGCAGCTTGCGCACGCGGCGGTACAAATGAACCATCAGCTTGTGCGCACGATGCTAAATCGCCAATCACAAAAATACTGTCATCACGGCTTGCTTGTAAACTACCTTTAACCACGATCTGGTTAATACGGTTGGTTTCTAGGCCTGCAATATCTTTCATAAAGTCTGGCGCTTTAATGCCCGCAGCCCATACCATTAATGACGCAGGGATTTGTTCACCATCTTTAGTCACCAAACCTTCACTGTTCGCTTCCGTCACCATGGTTTCGGTGCGAACATCAACACCAATTTTAGTTAATTCATGGTGCGCGGCAGCGGAAATACGCGCTGGTAATGCCGGTAAAATACTTTTGCCTGCTTCTACTAGCGTTACGTTTAACGATTCTTGGTTTACATTGGTAAAACCATAAGCCGATAACTGTGATGCGGTATTGTGTAATTCAGCTGAAAGTTCAACACCCGTTGCACCCGCGCCAACGATAGCGATGTTAACTTTGGCATCTTTATTTTTGTTCGCGCCATGCAATAAAAATGCATTTAACAATTCTTTATGGAAACGGTGTGCTTGGTCTGGGCTATCCAAGAAAATGCAGTTGTCTTTAACACCTTTAGTATTAAAGTCATTACACATACTACCAATCGCCAATACTAAGTAATCGTATTGTAAAGTACGCTCAGCAATTAACAATTCGTCACAGTCATTATACAAAGGTGCAATAGTCACGGTTTTCGTTTCACGGTCTAAACCTGAAAAACTACCTAGCTGAAAATCAAAACCTTGATTCTTCGCGTGTGCCGCATAACTTAATGCATCAATACCAGTATCCAGTGAACCCGTTGCAACTTCATGTAATAACGGTTTCCACAGGTGGGTTTTATTACGATCAACCAGCGTAATGCTCGCTTTACCTTTTTTACCCAATTTACGACCCAGTTGCGTAGCAAGCTCAAGGCCACCAGCACCGCCTCCGATCACAAGAATTTTTTTCATCTTAGTACGTCCTCATAGATATATCAGTTAACCGTACTCAAACAGCCCTTTATCATGGCAGTTTCAATGACAGTTAACTGATACAACTAAGCAGATGCTTATCTTGTCACTCATTCCATTGACTGAGTATTAAAGCATGATTTTGAGGTTTAGATCTAGCAAAATTGAGCTGGATCACATTTAGCGAATCAATATATAAGCACCCTGCATTTAATATATATAAAAATGTGATATCCAATCGAGTTCAAGATGCTTATAATACCGACCCATTTATTGATAAGAGCCCAGCGCAATGACAAATCAACAACTTCACGAACAGCTAACCGCACAGCTTAAAGGCTTTTACCACCCAGCGATTGAGGCTGATGAGTTTCTAACGTTATTAAGCAAACGTAAAATGGGTAAATTTAGCGCTATCTTTGCGGCTGATAGTGGCTTTAAAGCAAATTCAAATCGATTCTTACCTTATATGGAAGAGTTAGTTGACGATCAGCAAGCATTACCAAAAACTGATGAAGATGGGTTTGATGTGGCAATCGCAACATTCCTAGGTAAGTTACAGCAAATGCATACTGTACTTGGTCAATTCTCAGAGCAATTAAAAGAGAAGAAACAGAGTAAACCAAGTAATATTGGTGAATAGCACTACCAGATAAATCGACAAATCATGGCATTATTTAATGCCTAATTGACGATAAAAAGAAAAGCGGCATTAGCCGTTTTTTTAACTTTGTAAATTAACGTCAGCATTAGTATCTAAATAAATAACATAGGTTTACACATTATAGGTTGATGTTTGTAAAAAATAGTTAAAAAACCTATTCCCCATAAAGATCATAGAGTTACAACTCTACAGAAAAATTATTTCGATAAATATTTTTAATCAACATTAAATATGAATAAACTGTATTTACAAATAACAATACCCCCCGCCAAAAAACCAATAAAACTATTAAATAACAGACCATTAGCATTAATCACCATTTCAATTCCGTATTATAAATACAATTTAAACCTCAAACAATAAATAGCAAAAATGAACTTTTTATAATTCACATTATAAAAACATATTTACGATTTAACTCTAAAGGAATAGATTTTTCATCAACGTTAAAACAACCTAAATACAGGCTGTTGTCATTCATTAATCAATATATTCAGAATTAAATGTTTAATTAACAGGTGGGAACCATGAGAATAAATAAAGTCGCTTTTGCTATTACAACGTTACTTGCAGCCAGCCAGGTTCATGCAGCAGGTTTTCAAATTAACGAGCATTCGGCATCAGGTTTAGGCCGTGCATTTGCTGGTGAAGCTGCAATTGGCGACAATGCAGCATCGTTAGCACGTAACCCAGCATTAATGGCGACTTTTAAACGTGCGCAACTGTCTGTTGTTGGTACCTATGTTGCACCGGATGTGAATATCACAGGTCAAGATGAAGGATTTGCTAATATCGGTGGTTCCGCAGAAGCAAATAGTGCTAGTGATGTAGCCCCTTCTGCCGTTGTTCCTGCTATGTATTATGTGCAACCAATCAATGATGAATGGGCATTTGGCTTAGCCATGTACTCTAACTTTGGTACAGGTACTGAATATGCTGATGACTATCGTAATAATACAGCCGCTGGTACCACACATATTGTCACTGCAACATTCAACCCAAATATCTCTTATCGTATTAATGAACAATTCAGTATTGGTGCAGGTGTTAGCGCAATTTACACCACTGCGGAACTAAAAAGAAGCTTGCATATTTTGAATGGTACACCTCAATTAAGTGTGGCTGAAATGGAGGGTGATGGTATTAACTTTGGCTGGAATGTCGGCGCACTCTATGAAGTAAATGAAAACCATCGCTTTGGTATTAGCTATAAGCACAGCTCAAAAATGGATCTAGAAGGTGAGTATAAAGGGTCAGAGTCAAACTGGGAAACCATTGACGGTACCATGAATAACACTCTGCCAGCTATTTTGGAGCTTTCCGGTTATCATAAACTAACCAATCAACTTGCCGTATCCTATAGCTGGCAATACACCACTTGGTCTGATTTTGGTGATATCGTAGCCCACGATTTAGATGGTAAAGAAGTATTAAAAAAAGAAGAAAATTTCAATAATTCAAGTCGCTACTCTATAGGTACTGAATACTATGCAACAGAGAACCTAACTCTACGTGCTGGTTACGCTTATGATGAACAAGCTGCAGATCCGACTTTAAGTATCCCCGATTCAGATCGCCAATGGTATACAGCAGGTATGACATACAAAGCAACAAAATCTCTATCTTTTGACCTAGCAGCAGCCTTCGTTGCGGGTAAAGAAGTAACTTTCGACGAAGTCATTCCAGGTGCAGATCCTAGTCTTGATAGGACTAAAACATTTACCTCTAATGGTGATGCCTGGTTATACTCAGCGCAGTTAAACTACAGCTTCTAATCTCTCGAAATTAAAAGTATATACCAATGCCATCCACCTTATTGGATGGCATATTCATTTAGTGCCCCACCTAAGAACATAAAAATTCGTCCAAAATTAATAATCCCCTCAAATAAACATGCCATTAATAAAATATAAAGTTCAAAAAAACCATAATAAACATTATAGATACCTCTAAATATATAATTTTTTGTTATAAAGGCCAAAAAAAACGCTATTTTATAGAGTCTTAGCTCTACAAATGTACACGCTACTTAGTAACATTTTAAATATTTGCAAACAGATCCGATCAGTTTTTTTAAAGCCTTTTATAAAACATGAAAAATACGTATTTATTATTAAATAACAAACACTTAAATGTTAATGTTAAGTAAATAAAACGTTTGTTAATCAAATGTTGGACTCTATAAAGTATTAGGGAATTAGACACCTAGTCATAAAAAGCTATAAAAATGTCTTTACGATCTAATACGAAAGGCTTAGATTTCAATACAAGATTTACAGGGCATTTAGAAAGTTCATTTTATTTGACCCTAATATCACATTCATAAATTCTAATTTTATATGGCGGTTTACATGAGAATTAATAAAGTTGCTCTAGCAGTTACAGCATTACTTGCAGCAAGCCAAGTTCACGCAGCAGGTTTCCAGGTTAGTGAACATTCAGCATCAGGTCTAGGCCGCGCATTCGCTGGTGAAGCAGCAATCGGCGATGATGCAGCATCACTTGCTCGTAACCCTGCATTAATGGCAACTTTTGATAAAGCGCAACTTTCAGTTGTAGGTTCTTATGTATCGCCAGAAATTGATGTTACAAGCGATACAGCAGGAAACGCAAATGACGTAGCGCCAGCACAAGCAGTTCCGGCTATGTACTACATCCAGCCAATTAATGATCAATGGGCTGCAGGTCTAGCTGTTTACTCTAATTATGGTACTGGTACTGAATATCCAGATGGATATAATGGCACGATTGCAGGTACAACACATATCGTATCGGTTAACTTTAATCCAAACATTTCTTATCGTGTAAACGATGAATTAAGCTTCGGCGCAGGCGTGAGCTTAGTTTATGCAACAGCTGAATTAAAGCGACACGCTGGTTCTATAGATAACAACGTTGCTAATATGGAAGGTGATGGTTACGGTTTCGGTTGGAACGTTGGTGCATTATATGAAATCAATAAAAATAACCGTTTAGGTATTAGCTATAAATCAAAGGTTAAAACTGAACTTGAAGGTGATTACACAGGTTCATCAACTGCTACAGGCCTTAATCCTTTTGGAGAGCAAAATACTGTTGATGGTACTTTAGACATTAACTTACCTTCAATTTTAGAAGTATCTGGTTATCACAAATTAAGCGATAAATTCGCAGTCTCATACAGCTGGCAGTACACAACCTGGTCTGATTTTGGTGATATCGAAGCGGAAGGTGCAGATTGCAACGATGTAATTGGCGGCGGTGGTCAAGGTGTTTGTTTAATTAAAGAAGAAGATTTCAGTAACTCAAGCCGTTATGCTGTTGGTGGTGAATATTACCTTTCAGAAGCTATCACATTACGTGCGGGTTACGCACTGGATGAGCAAGCTGGCGAATCAACACTGGCAATACCTGATACAGATCGTCACTGGTATACTGCAGGTGTGACATATAAAGCATCACAAGCACTATCATTTGATTTCGCTGCAGCCTTAGTTGCAGGTAAAGAAATTACTTTTGTAGAAAGTAATCAAACATTCACTTCAAGTGGCGATGCGTACATCTACTCAGCACAAATGAACTACAGCTTCTAATCCAAGCTTAATTCAGCTTTTCATTAAGCAGTTCAACTTTGTATTAAAAAGACAGCCTCGGCTGTCTTTTTTGTTTTCTGATCAAAATCAACAAAGATCCTGTTTAAGGATCTTTCTTACATCTACGCATTGCAATTAATTAGACGCTCGGTCTATAATCAGCGTTATGGAAAATATGACAGGCATTAAAGCTAAACCTCGCCGAGGTAGGCCACCAAAAGTAGCCCGTGAAAATACCGATACCCGCGCAGTGTTAATTCGCAGTGGTGTAGAAGTTCTAACAGAGAGTGGCTTTGCCGCTGCTGGTATCGACGGCATTTTGAAAAAGGTCGGCGTACCGAAAGGATCTTTCTATCATTACTTTAAAAGTAAGGAAGATTTTGGCCAAGCGGTCATTGATAACTATGCTAGCTATTTTGCAGCTAAACTTGATAAATGCTTATTAGATGAATCAATCGCACCATTACAGCGTATTGTAAAATTTGCCGATGGCGCCAAGCAAGGCATTATCAAATTTGAATTTAAACGTGGCTGTCTAGTAGGTAACTTAGGCCAAGAAGTGGCTATATTACCCGACAGCTATCGCCTTGTTCTGCAAAATATATTTTCCGTGTGGGAAAGTAAGATGCAAGCCTGTTTAGAGACAGCCCAGCAACAAGGCCATATCAAACAGAACATCAATTGCGGGCAACAAGCTGAATATTTTTGGATTGGTTGGGAAGGCGCTGTCATGCGTGCGCGACTCGTACAATCAGTACAACCGTTAGATTTATATATCACGACGTTTATTGCCAGTATCGCCACCAGCTAAAATAATCATAGATGCCTTGTTCTCTTGATTTCTTAATTCCTAACTTAGGAATAACGAGCAAGGCATTATTTCCAATTCACATTAGTTTTATTAAAATTTTTTACATTTAAATAGACGATCAGTCTATATTCGGAGTTAAGCATGTTTAAAGGTATTTTAATCGAAAAAAATGACGACCAATACACAGCGTCAGTACAGTCAATTGATGAATCACAACTGCCTACGGGTGATGTAAGCATTGATGTTGCTTACAGTACGCTTAACTTTAAAGACGGTTTAGCAATCACAGGGAAAGGCCCAGTTGTACGCAGCTTTCCTATGGTGCCAGGTATCGATCTTGTTGGTACAGTGACACAAAGCGACAGCGACAAATTTAAAGCTGGCGATCAAGTTTTATTAAACGGTTTCGGTGTAGGTGAAAAGCATTGGGGTGGCCTTGCAGAAAAAGCCCGCCTCAACAGTGATTGGTTAATCAAACTACCTACTGGTTTATCAGCGAAACAAGCAATGGCTATCGGTACTGCTGGTTACACTGCGATGTTATCCGTTATTGCTTTAGAGCGTCACGGCATCACTCCAGAAAAAGGCGATGTATTAGTAACTGGTGCTAACGGTGGTGTGGGCAGCTTTGCTATCACACTCTTGTCTAAACTTGGTTATAACGTTATCGCATCAACAGGCCGTCCTGAAGAAGCCGATTATCTAAAAGCATTAGGTGCATCAGAGATCATTGATCGTAATACGTTATCTGAACCAGGCCGTCCTATGGTTAAAGAGCGTTGGGCTGCAGCAGTTGATTCAGTGGGTAGCCACACTCTCACTAATGTGTGTGCAGGTCTTAAATACGGCGGTGTTGTTACTGCCTGTGGTCTAGCACAAGGTATGGATTTCCCTGCGAGTGTTGCGCCGTTTATCTTACGTGGTATTACCTTAGCAGGTATCGACAGTGTAATGCGTCCTATCGCAGACAGAGAAGAAGCGTGGGCTCGTTTAGCAGAAATCCTAACAGCTGATGACTTCACTTCTATCGGCACTGAGATCGGCTTAGAAGACGCGGTAGCAGCAGCGCATGATCTAATGGCGGGTAAAGTACGTGGTCGCGTACTGGTTAATCTACAAAAATAACGGTTTTTATTAATAATAAATAAGATCGTAAAATAACAAAAGGCGCGCCCATGCAGGGTGCGCCTTTTTCGTTATATTAAATGAATACGATTACTTTATTACCGTATTACTGTGCGCGATTAAACGTCACCACTTCATAACCTAACGGCGTTAATGTATTACGCTCACTATCAATGTAATTCATCACTGCTTGCGCATCGGTGTTACACACTGTGTTATCCGCTTTACAGTTTGGCGCATCACCTTGATAATTCACTTTGTACTTTTTACCGACCTTAGCAATGTTCTTCACTTTAAAGCCTGTTAGTTTGCCATCCACGAAAGCTAAATCAACACGTTCAGAGCTATTCTTCTGTGCTTCATACAGTGGCGTCCAACCGTCATTACCCGTAGCGTTGTAGTTGTTTAACGCGACGTTATAAGTTTTACTGTCTTCAATCGCAGTCCATAATGGCGCAGCTTCAGTGCCAGTCATCACTTCGACAAAATCAACGTTACCGGCTTTGTTAGCCACTGTTTCTGTGTAGCTATAACGAATGTGACCACCATACGGGAATTTACCTGCGTGTGAACCGGCCGCTAATGTGGCACTTACCGTATCGTTAATCAGTGTTTTAATCACTTTACCCGACACTGGAACAACTGACATAAAGTTAGCGAATGGCAGCATTTCTAACGATACGTTACCTTGACGATATTCACCCGCTTCAATGTTGGTACGAATGCCACCAGCACCGATTAAGGCAAAATCAACTTTCATGCCCGTGACTTGCTGTACTTCAACTGTATTTGCCCAGAAGTATTGGCCTTCCGCTAAAATAGGCGCGACATCAGAACCGTGTTTGTCACTACCGCGATCGCCAGGGCGACGTTCATGCTTTAATTCTACCGGTACTTGGGCAATGGTTTTACCGTACGCTTGGTCAACAGCAGGCTTGTAGTTCACATCAATACGTTGACGCATTGTCGCTTCTTCAGCAGTAATGGTGATGTTTTCTGCTTGGTCAATAAACTCAACGACACCTTGCGTAGCTGCGCTATCAAACTTCTCATCATCTTGGCGTGATGGCTTTGAATAGAACTCGTCATTGCTCAGCAATACATTGTGTCCATTACAGTTAACAATGTCGCCTTGTTGGTTAAAACTTACTTCTAAACGACCGATAGCTTGTGCGTATTCACCTGCTTGTACAACACAAGTTTGACCCATGTTATCTGGGTTTTTAACTATCTGTGCATACGTGCCGTTATTGTGTAAACCAAGATTCGTGAAGTCACCTAATAGCGTATGTGAGTGGCCGCCTACTATTAAATCGATGCCGTTTACCTTACTGGCAACATCAACATCTACCGCATTACCGATATGGGTTAATGCGATAATATTGTTCACACCTTTGGCTTTCAACATATCAACCGTTGCTTGCGCAGAGGTCACCATGTTTAAGAATTTGATATCACCAGTATTCGGCGCGATATTTGGCATGTTATCTAGTGCTAAGCCAAATACAGCGACCAAGTCTTTATCTGTTGGTAGGTTATCTAAATCGCTGATAGCCGTTTTGTTATTGCCATCAAATGCGTAAACCATGAAAGGACGTAAATTGGTTTGGTCTTTTAAATCCGCATCTTCACTGGCATCAATGTTTGCTGCCAATACCGGAAAGTTAACATCACTGATGAATTGATTAAGCTTGGTATTGTTCAAATCAAATTCATGATTACCTAATGCCATCGCATCGATACCGAACATGCTTAAGATGTCTGCATTCATCGCGCCTTCGTTCAACTTAAAGTACGCACTTCCCTGCCACGCATCACCACCGTGTAAGAATAAAAAGCTATCATCATTTTGCTGTGCTTGCTGCTTATATTCGTCAGACATGGTTTTTAAACGTGGATGACCGCCAAATTCGTTATATACAGTATCGCCGTTGGCAGTGAAGCTTGATTTAACGGGATCGAAGTTAGAATGGGTATCATTGATATGTGCAACAGTCAGATTAAAGACATCGTCTGATTGCGACGTTTGCGCGCAACCCGCTAATAATAAGGCAACTGAAACAGCGGTTAAACGTGCAGTAAGTGGTTTTGAAAACGTCATGATATTCCTTTACGGTCAGAGACTAAGGTTAAATACTTTAAGTGATGACAACTAACACCAACTAAGTTAACCGCACTATACCAATAATAAAATATCAAGCAATATATAGACTGATAGATCCGACTAAGCAGCACATAATTGCACTGATATAACGATAGCCCACAAAGTATAGGCACAAAAAAAGCCTTAACCACGATATAAACATATCAGATTAAGGCTTTTTTAATTTCTGAGGCTTAGCGTTTAATAGCTAACAGCAGAGATGTAATCACAAATTTGCGAATTACATCTCTGCCGCCTGTAGATAAAAGCATACAAGATTTTCAAATATTTATGTATTCAGTGTCACATAAGTCTATTTTTCTTTCAATGTTGGCCAAACAAAGGGAGCGGGCTTGGTGGAAGTCGTTTCTGCTACTGCTGTATTCTGAGCGAGTATCGCCCTGATTATTTTCCCCGTTTCTTTATGCTTACTACAAAATGTTTTTAGGTATAAAATTTCAACTCTACTGCGTGCCCAAGGGGTTGAACGCAGAAATTTCAAGCTTGATTTAAGACGCGCTTTATTGGTAAAACAACGAATATTAAGCAACTCACCCATCTTTTCCCAACCAATTTTCTTCTCTAGCTCGGTTAGAATCTGTTCAAGTTTAACGCCGTGTAGCGGATCATTACTATTATTCATAGTCTACCTAAAATCAAAAAATAGCATTGTAACAAGTTTCCTAAATATTGACAGACTTATGCGTTTAGCTCAGATAAAAGTGCAGTAATAACTTTATGGAAAAGCTAATGTCCCCAATGAGCTTACAGCAGCTCTTTAAAGAGTAAGTAAACTAACGTCAGAAATATGCATAATTAAGACAGGGGAATATTGTTAACATATTAATTCACCATCAATAAAAAAGCCCGAATATTTCTATTCGGGCTTTATTTTAAATGATTAGAACTGTGTAAAAATAGAGTTTAAACCCTATTCTTACATCATACCGCCCAAATAATCGTTAAACCCTTAAGGTAGCGTTATGTAAGGCTTTGTGGCATCATAACTGTCTACATTACTGTCTTCAAAGTTGGCTACATGGCATCATCAGACAAAAAACATCTCAAGCTTCGTGGCAATATTTGGTGGTACCAAAGACGTATTCCTAAAGACCTTCTAGACCAATTTCAAGGTCAAAGCTCAATATCAGAAAGTCTTGGGACTGGCGACATACGAGAAGCTAGGCGTCAGCGTGACATACTAAATGGTAGACTTGAGGAGCGTAAGTTTAACGCACCCAATACAAACAGACATAGATTCCTTGAACTGGTGCAACAGATGACCGAGGACAAAGAAAAATATCCAGAAAGCTGGGATGAGCATTATTATCTTGAAAAAACACAAGGTATGACAAAAGACCTTGAGCCTGAAACTCCTTCAACACCCATTGATGATGAAGTTTTTCTTCATGCTTACACCACTGTTAATGGTAGAAAAAATCACCATAGTAAATACAAAATCACACTCAAAGAAGCTCTGAAGAGCTGGGTTCATAAGTACAAAGATGAGAAAACCAAAGATACTATCCGCAAAGTGAAAAGAAACGCTGATGAATTTCTGAAGCACCTAAAACTATACGATATACAACTTGAAGATATCACCAAAAAACAAGTTAACAACTACATCGAAACCTTGCAGGTCAAATATGCTAAAACAACAGTGCAAGGTACTATTAGTCGCTTACGCTCTGTATGGAACTATTGTGAGTCTCTAGGTGAAGTTCAAACCAGAAGTCCATTTGAAAATAATATTTACGCAGCGGGTGAAAAAGTAAAAAAAAGACAGCCATTTACCACCAGCGAGATGCTTTGGATAAAAGAAAATGTAGCCATTAATGAGCCTGATAAACGCTTGCTACTCGAGCTAGGTGTTTTCACTGGCTGTAGAATCGCAGAACTATGCGCCCTAAAAGCAAAAGATGTTGTTACTGAAGGTGACATTACCGCAATTTTCATAGAAAAAGGTAAGACCGAGGCAGCTAGGCGCTTAGTTCCACTAACCAGTGAGCTTGGCTTAACAGTAAGAGCTACCGCAGCTTCAAAAGACGAGAATGAACTCTTACTTGGTTTCGAAAATTCTTCTGATATGAGTCGCTGGTTCTCTCGAATCAAAGTCGCAAATCTTTCTACCGATTCTGCAAAGTGTTTTCACTCATTCAGAGTGATGTTTGCAACCGCAATGGAACGAGGTGACGTTCATGAGTCCAAGGCTGCATATATTGCTGGTCATGAAGGAGGTAAAACTATGACCTACGGTTATTACTCTAAGGGATTTACACTTCCGCAGTTAAAAGAAGCTTACGACCAGTGTGTAGAACACATTATTTGGTAAATGATTCCCAATAGGGTCTACCTGCTGAAAAAAACTTACCAAAATGACAAAACCCAGCCTAAAGACACTCTTTGGGCTGGGTTTTTCGTTTGTCACACGGGTATAGCCTAGTACCAATATTTCTAGCTGCACCACCATCATGGCACAAGGCTTAAAAAATCGTACAATATCCGTTATATTTTGTGATTACCAAAGTTTACTCAAGTATAATCGTGCAAAATTTAAAGCCTAACTCAGGTGAACCATCATTTAACATAGGTTCAACCCAACAGGCACATTAATTAGAGGGCAGTTTTTGTGAGCAGTACTAATGGCAATAAAATTGCTAGAGATGATTACCCGACTCCAGTGAATGCAGTTGAAGCTTTATTAAGTAAGCTAACATTAAAACCAAATGATAAATTTCTGGAACCTTGTCGAGGAACTAAAAATATATTTGACCGAGTAAATTTACCTGAAGAGCAAAAGTTTTGGGCTGAAATACATGAGGGAGTTGATTACTTAAGCACAAAATTCAGTCAACAAGATGTGATTATCACAAATCCACCTTTTAGCCTTACCGTTGAGTTTATAAAAAAATCATTATCTGAATTAGCCCCTGATGGCACATTGGCGTATCTACAACGAGTTAACTTTCTAGGTTCTAAATGTAGAGTTGATTTCTGGGCTGAAATTGGGTTTCCAAATAAAACCCCTGTCATAGTCCCTAGACCTAGGTTCGTGAATGGTGGTTCAGATAGCTGCGAGTATATGTGGATGATATGGGATAAAGGTAACCGCTTTTCAGATATACCAAATGGTATAAGCCATATTATTAGCAAGTAATCATACTCGCTTTCGGTATTTAAGTTGCAATCATAAATTGGAACCAGCATTTACGTGAGCAAATGCTGATAAGGTAATCACATTATAGATTACTGCACAAAGCACCTTGATTATAGCTATTTGAAGGCGCACCTTTTGGTAACGTTCTGCAGTTTTTGCAATAACTTTGATGGCCATCTGGATTACTAGCAGTAACACGCGCTGGCGTATTACCATATGCAGATGGATATCGATGAAACACATGCTCAGAACCATTTGCATGGGTACAGTGGGGGCAAGATTTATATATTGCCCCTGTAGTTGAGTCTACTTTTTTTATCATACCGCTGTTTAGTCGGCCGTTACAACAAGTACATGGCATAAACACTTCCTTTTATTGTGGATTAAGCTTTAAATGCTACAGGATCTATACGATCAAAACAATATTATAATCAACCATAATTCAATACTTTACAGCATTGTAAGCCGCTATAGTTATCTCATATTTCTAGTCTTAATTTCATTCTTATATTAGATAATAATTTATACCTCTAATATGAGTTAATCTAGCCCATAAATACTTATAAAATCATCTTCGACATCCGATATACACTTGATAGACTGACCCCTACCTGCTCTGCTATCAATCGCTTAGATACAGACCTTCTAAGTAATGTCCTCACATCATCCGCTTTAGCCATTGCTGTAGCCTTCCGCCCCTTATACTTGCCTTTAGCCTTAGCAATCTCAATTCCTTCAGCTTGACGTTCAAGTAGTAATTCACGCTCAAAGCTAGCAACAGCACCTATCATGGTTAGCATTAGCCTACCTGTAGGGGATTGAGTATCAATGCCAAGGTTTAACACTGTTAGCGAGACACCTTTGCTGTCGAGGTACTCAACAATGTCGAGTAAATGTTTTGTGTTTCGAGCAAGCCGACAGAGCTTAGTTACCGTAATAGTGTCCCCCTCACGAGCGTAATCAAGCATCGTGGCTAGCTGGGGACGCTCAGCCTTAGCACCAGACTCTTTTTCTTTAAAGACCTTGTCACAGCACTGCAAGGCGCTTAACTGCGCTTCTAGGCTCTGTCCTGCAGTGCTTACGCGTGCATAACCGATATTAGCCATCGCTACACCTCCTCTTGCTCAGTGAGTTCCAAAATAAGTGATAGAACAGTAATAAGTAATGTAAGAATTAGTTTTTTATTGATTGTCATTTTATTTATCCGTTTGTTTATCTTAATTTACTTATAACAATCAGCTCGATATATGTTGAATCAGGTATTACATGGTGTGCTTTGCAGTTCATTACTGTGCCACCAGCGTAAAATACAGGTATATAAACTGAACTTTGGAGCTAATATGTTGACTAATAGAGTTACTCGCACTAAGCGTGAAAAAATAATTACCTTGAGAGATGAGAACCTCTCCCACGCTGCAATCGCCGAGCGCGTTGGATGCCATCGCAATACCGTTGGTAAGGTACTTAGACAAACAGGTTTGAAATAGCTTGAACAGATAAATGGTTGTCCATTGGCAACACCAATTAATCGCTTGATATAGTTGAACGCAAAGCCATTTTATTATGCTTACCCCACTCTACACCCTTAAATATTTAAGGTATTTATGAGTGAATAAATCATGAGTTGTCCAACTGTCATCATCGAAAAAGCCTTGGCATGACTACAGGTTTCACCACTTCATTACGATTTACCCCACTCTGCCTTCCCATATTTCTATATATATGTGGGTATTAACAATCAACTGTTGCAATGTAGCAATGTTACAAATCAACTTAAACCATTGTTTAGTAACGTATTAACATGCAACTTTCTTGTGACACTTTAGATTAAGAATGTTACATCATGTTTTAAAAGGATTTAAAATGACTAGACTAAAAAATGGCTACGGACGCCATAAGAAAAACATCACAATCATCGACATTGATGGGCATACCGTTGCTAAAATTGGTTTAGGAAAAAACCTAACCACAACTATAAGTTTGTCTGATATCGATGTTCTGTTAGAGCACAGTTTTTACGCCAAAATACGTAAAGATGGTAAGTATGTTGTCCGCAGCAATACAACAGGTGCTTACCTACACCGTATACTAATGAATCCTGACGATGAGCAGGAAGTTGACCATGTAGATGCTAACCCACTCAATAATACACGTGTAAATTTACGCCGATGTACAAAACGTCAAAACAACTTAGCTAAGAAAACACCACTACTAAAGGGGTTCAGCGGCATCCACCAGACTAAATGGGGCTGGTATAAAGCATTTGATGGTGATGGTCGCAAAGTTGGTAAATTTGATACCGCACAAAAAGCCGCAAAAGCGAGAGATGAGCTGATGTTAGATGCGTATTTTCATAGCGAGTCAGGTGAGGAGTTACATACATACGGATTTATTGATTGGAATGACCCTTGTAGCGTTCCATACATAGACAAGTTAACAGAATCAGATAACTTTCTATTTGACGAGATTCAAGAAGCTGAATGCTTGTCAGGTCTCGTATTACAGGAAAAAGGCTGGGTTTGTAACTAAAAAAGGGATGCCGTTGTCTTCAACTAGGCATCCCTCACTGTCTACATTGCTGTCTACCTAACTTTATAACTCATTGATTTTAAAGTGTCAGAAGTCGGCAGGTTGGCTTACATCATGCCGCCCATTCCACCCATGCCGCCCATATCAGGCATAGCTGGTGCGCCGCCTTCAACTGGTGCGTCTGCAATCATTGCTTCAGTTGTGATCATAAGACCAGCAACCGATGCTGCAAATTGTAGTGCTGAACGCGTTACTTTAGTTGGGTCAAGAATACCCATCGCAATCATGTCGCCGTATTCGCCAGTACCTGCGTTGTAACCGTAGCTACCTTCGCCTGCACGTACGTTGTTTGCAACTACAGATGCTTCATCACCGGCATTTTGCACGATTTGACGAAGTGGTGCTTCCATTGCTTTTAGTGCAACTTTAATACCCACTGTTTGATCTTGGTTTGCACCTTCAAGACCTTGGATTGCAGCAGCAGCACGAACAAGTGCAACACCACCACCAGCAACAACGCCTTCTTCAACAGCTGCACGCGTCGCGTGTAGTGCATCGTCAACGCGAGCTTTTTTCTCTTTCATTTCGATTTCAGTTGCTGCGCCAACTTTAATTACCGCAACACCACCAGAAAGTTTAGCTACACGTTCTTGTAGTTTTTCTTTATCGTAATCAGAAGATGAATCTTCGATTTGCTTACGGATCTGCGTTACACGGCTTTCGATAGTCGTTTCTTCACCGATACCGTCAATGATAGTCGTTTCATCTTTAGTAATGATGATACGTTTAGCTTGGCCTAGTTCAGCAACCGTTGCTTTTTCTAGCTCCATGCCAATCTCTTCAGAGATAACAGTACCTGCAGTTAGTACCGCGATATCTTGTAACATCGCTTTACGACGGTCACCGAAACCAGGTGCTTTAACAGCAGCAACTTTAACGATACCGCGCATGTTGTTCACTACTAATGTAGCCAGTGCTTCACCTTCAAGGTCTTCAGCAATTATTAGTAATGGTTTAGATGCTTTCGCTACGCCTTCAAGTACAGGCAATAGTTCACGGATGTTAGACACTTTTTTATCTACTAATAAGATAAATGGTGATTCTAATTCAACGCTACCTGTTTCTTGGTTTGTTACGAAGTAAGGAGATAAGTAACCACGGTCAAACTGCATTCCTTCAACAACGTCTAGTTCGTCTTCTAGTGCTTGGCCATCTTCAACCGTAATAACACCTTCTTTACCAACACGTTCCATTGCTTGTGCAATGATTTTACCAACGCTTGAATCTGAGTTTGCAGAAATAGTACCTACTTGCTCAACCGCTTTGGTATCTGAACAAGGTACAGATAAGTTTTTAAGTTCTGCAACTGCAGCTTTAACTGCTTGGTCAATACCGCGTTTCAGATCCATTGGGTTCATGCCCGCAGCAACCGCTTTCAGACCTTCGTTCACAATCGCTTGTGCAAGTACTGTTGCAGTTGTTGTGCCGTCACCAGCCGCTTCATTTGCTTGAGAAGCAACTTCTTTGAGCATTTGTGCGCCCATGTTTTCGAATTTGTCTGCTAGTTCGATTTCTTTTGCTACCGTTACACCATCTTTAGTGATTAGTGGTGCGCCGAAGCTTTTATCGATAACAACGTTACGGCCTTTAGGACCTAATGTTACTTTTACTGCATTCGCTAGGATGTTTACGCCGTTAAGCATTTTATCACGTGCATCTAAGCCGAATTTTACGTCTTTAGCCATCTTAAATAATCCTTTTAAAATCTATCAATATCGATCTATTAAGCTATTAATTTATTAAGTCATAAATAGATTAATGTATGGGGTTAGCTCTATAAGTTATAAATACTAAGATTTATTCAACTACAGCTAAAATATCGGCTTCGCTCATGATTAAAACTTCTTTGCCATCAATCTTTTCAGCTTTAACGCCATAACCTTCACTAAAAATAACTGTATCGCCAACGCTAACTGCTAAAGGACGTACTTCACCGCTATCAATTAAGCGACCGTTACCAACAGCAATAACTTCACCGCGAGTAGATAATGACGCTGATGCACCAGTAAGTACGATACCGCCTGCTGATTTAGTTTCTTGCTCTTGGCGACGAACGATCACACGATCGTGTAGTGGACGAATTGTCATTTGAAGATCTCCTAAAGAATACATGTTACGAATATCAATGGTCGATTATTTACCGATACCATGACTATGGAGTAATATATCGGGGCAACTGCTTTCCAACTCAAGGGAAAAACTAAAAATAGTTAAGAAAATCACGCCTTGTAAGCAGGTTTCTAACGAGTTTTAGACTTGTCTCTATAAACAGAAGTGTAAATGTCAGGTAAAACTACAATACAAGGCTGTTGGTTGACGAAGAAAAAGGTAAAATAGCCCGATAAAAACATCCACATTTATGTGACATGTTTTTATCCTCTTTAAAAGCACAACACGCAATGTTAGGTAATCGAATTGAAAGATAAACACGGTCTGCTCTCAGCGCCCGTTTCTCAGGTAATGACAAAAATGGCTGTGCCTATGGGTTACGGTTTATTAGCCGTGCTTGGTTTTAGCTTAGTGGATACTTACTTTGTCAGCTTGCTGGGTACGCAGGCGTTAGCCGCGATCAGCTTTACTTTCCCAGTCACTTTTTTTGTCTCTGCGTTAGCAATGGGATTAGGTACTGGTTTATCTGCCTGCTTAGCGCGTTTATTAGGTCAAGGCCAGCACCAAGATGCTGCGCGCTTAACGTCTGACGGATTATTGTTAGCACTTACTACAGTGCTTATCGTTGCAGTATTAGGCATTAGTACTATTCAGCCACTATTCAGGTTACTGGGTGCGAGTGATACCTTGATGGTCTATATCCAAGACTATATGTTCTACTGGTATGTCGCGATCCCCTTTCTTGTCATTCCGATGGTGGGTAATGCCGCTATTCGTGCGACGGGTGATACCAAAACCCCCAGTCGCGTGATGATCACAGCTGGCTTTATGAATGGCCTACTCGACCCATTATTAATTTTTGGACTCGGTCCATTTCCTGAGCTAGGCGTGAAAGGCGCAGCGATTGCGTCAGGTCTGTCGTGGTTAATTACCTTTGCGGTGGCAATATACCTATTACGTTATCGTGAGCAGTTGCTGCTATTAACGAAACCGAACCTTGCTAACATGCTTAAGAATTGGCGTAAAATTGCCGCGATTGGTATGCCAGCCTCGATAACGAATATGCTTAGCCCTGTTAACAATGCCTTTGTCATGTGGCAATTGGCAGCGTTTAGCACAACAGCAGTCGCCGCTTACGGTGCAGGTACGCGTTTAGAGGCTATTTTATTAATTGGTATGATTGCGGTGAGTTCAATGCTAGCACCTTTCATCGCCCAAAATTCATCAGCCAATAAGCCACAACGTTGTTTAACAGCAATCAGATTAGCGATCCGTTATTCGTTAATCTCACAACTGAGCATTTATCTACTGATTGCGCTAACAGCACCGTATATTGCCACTTTATTTAGTGATGACAGCGCAGTGATCACTCACTTATCTTTATACCTCTATATCATTCCAGCATCCTTTGCGATGCAAGGTATTATGATGGCGATAGCATCGAGTCTAAATGGCTTTAATCGCCCTATTTCAGCATTGAGCCTCAGTGTATTACGTTCACTGTTAATCATTAGCCTGTCGAGTATTGGCGGTTTTTACTATGGTGAGAAAGGCATCTTCGTTGGTATTGCCAGCGCCAATGTTTTAGTCGGTTTAGTAGCTTTATATTATGCCCAAAAATTACAGCTAGAATTACGCGATGAATTAAGCAAGCAACGAGACAATGAATTAAGGGAGCAATTAAACAAATCACTCGATTCAGCTTAGCAGCATACATATTCATCAATTCCCCTGCGTTAATGGATCCCATCCTAAATGCCAAATTTACAGCTCGAATATGCACTAATAATCCATCAAGCTTGCTGTATCTGAGGGCAAATAAAAATAAATTTAGTATTTTTAAAACTTTCTTTGCAAAGGTGATCTACGCCCGTTTTATCCTTTAAATACCACGTATTATCCGCTCATAAATTTTGAATTATCCCCCTACGTTTAGATAAAATAGCAGAGTGTACTAATGACTGTATTAGCAACCGATTTTTCTCAAGAAACCCGCCTAGAAACTGACTTACTAGGTGTTAAAAAAATACCTGCGCAAGCGTACTACGGTATTCATACATTACGCGCAATGGAAAACTTCTGCATCAGTAATGAGAAGATTGGTGACTGTCCCGAATTTGTACGCGGTATGGTAAAAACGAAAAAAGCAGCAGCATTAGCCAATGGTATTTTAGGAACTATTCCTGAAGACATCAGTGACGCGATCGTAAAAGCCTGTGACACGCTACTGGCAACGGACCATTTCTATAATCAATTCCCGATTGATGCGTTTCAAGGTGGTGCCGGTACATCAGTAAACATGAATACCAATGAAGTGATTGCTAATATCGCTTTAGAGCAAATGGGACACAGCAAAGGCGCTTATGCCCACATCAATCCCAACGATCATGTAAATAAAAGTCAAAGTACTAACGATGCCTACCCAACAGGCTTCCGTGTTGCCTTATTCGAACGTTCAAACGCTGTATTAACGGCGTTAACTTCATTAAGCGAAACCTTCTTAGTGAAATCCGAAGAGTTCAACGACGTATTAAAAATGGGTCGTACGCAATTACAAGACGCAGTACCGATGACATTAGGTCAAGAATTCCGTGCGTTTGGTATTACCTTAAAAGAAGAAATCAAAAGCATCAAACGTTGCCAAGAATTACTGCTTGAAATCAACTTAGGTGCAACAGCAATCGGGACTGGTTTAAACTCGCCAGTGGGCTATTCTGAACTAGCAATTGAAAAACTAGCTGAAATTACCGGCCATGCATTTGTACCTGCAGAAGATTTAGTTGAAGCAACTTCTGACTGCGGCGCTTATGTGATGTTGTCGAGCGGATTAAAACGTTTAGCGGTAAAACTATCGAAGATTTGTAACGATTTACGCCTACTTTCTTCAGGCCCCCGTACTGGCTTAAACGAAATCAATTTACCAGAAATGCAAGCAGGCTCATCAATCATGCCAGCTAAAGTAAACCCAGTTATTCCTGAAGTGGTTAATCAAGTGGCATTTAAAGTATGTGGTAACGACTTAACGATCACCATGGCTGCTGAAGCCGGTCAATTACAGTTAAACGTCATGGAACCTGTGATTGGACAATGCCTATTTGAATCATTGTCGTTATTAGAAAATGCCTGCTTCACACTAGAGGATAAATGTGTGAAAGGTATTACGGCTAATCGCAAGGTATGCCTAGACTTCGTGTTAAATTCAATTGGTATCATCACTTACTTAAACCCTTTCATTGGTCATCATGAAGGCGATACAATCGGTCGTATCTGTGCTGAAACAGGTAAGAGCGTACGTGAAGTTGTTCTAGCGAGAGGCTTATTGTCTGAAGCTGAATTAGATGAAATATTCTCGATTGAAAACTTAATGAATCCAAAATATACAGCGCAACGTTTCTCTAAAGCAGTTTAAATAAACAGCTAAGTTAACAGCCTAAACAAACCATTTTAATATAAAAATCCCCGTTACTGACCATGATAAGTAACGGGGATTTTTTATGCCTTAAACAATCTTATGACTATGCTGCGACCGCTGTCACTTCAAAGGGTTTCTTACGACTCATTAATACGAAGATTGCCGGTACAAAGTAAAACGATAATAACGTCGTTAGTACCGTACCACCGGCGATAGCTATCGCAAATGGCGGCCAGAAACCACCACCCGCTAAGATAAGCGGTAAGAAACCACCCACAGTCGTGATCGTCGTCGAGGTAATATGCCGAGTACAACTGGTGATAGCATTAATGATCGCGTCCGTATCGCCCGCCACTGCTTTAGGATCTGATTTTAATTCCGCCAGAATCACAATCGCGGCATTAATTGCTAGCCCCATTAGCCCGAGTAAACCAATAATCACGGTAAAGCCAAACGGGTAATTAAACACATATACACTCAGTAGCCCTAAACCCACCGACTGGATAGCAGATAAGACTATGACGCCACCCAAACGGAATGAGTTAAATGACAGCACAACGATAATAATCAGCAACATCATGATCACACCGACACTGGCTAACAAATTCCCCACAGCATCATTACGTTTAGCAGATTCACCACCAAACTCCATACGATAACCCGGCGGTAAGACAAAATTTTCACTCGCTAAACGCGCAGAAAAATCACTCAGCACAGTTGACGGTAATATCCCGGACACTAAATACCCTTCAACCGTATTAACCCGCACGCCATCTCGGTGTGGGATTGCGCCACGGCTTGGCATTAATGCTAACTCCGTTAATGCCACCAGCGGAATGCTTGCTTGTGATTGCGGCGAACTCAGGCTGATATTCGCTAAGTCAGATAAGCTACTGCGCTCATCATTGGCAATCCGTACACGAACAGGGATTGATTCAGTGCCCTCGATAATCGAACCATTCACTGTGCCATGCAGTGTCGATTGTAATTGTGTCGCGACATCCGTCAGCGTTAAACCGGCTAACTGGCTTACATCTTCATTAATTTTAAGCCATATTTTTGGTAATCCTGGTTGAATCGTAGCGCGTGTATGGATGACGTTTTCGGTGCCAATTAATATCCGTCTCGCTTCATCACCCAAACTTTTTAAGGTATCTAAGTTAGGACCAAAAAGTCGTAATTCGATCGGCGCTCTAAACGGAGGCCCTTGTTCTAACTTACGCACTAATATCTGTGCTTCTGGGATCGCATCATCCAACAGTATTTGCAATGCCGGGATCAGCTCATTAACACGTTGGAAGCTATCACCAGTGACCATAGCTTGGGCATAATACTGGGCACCATCTTTATTCGGCATCAAGTTATAATAAAACGACGGGGCATTGTTACCAATAAACCAACGTACTTTGCTGATCCCTTGCTGCTGGGCTAACAAATCACTAATGGTTTTGGTCATGGCCTCAGTGGCAATAATACTGGTTTGCACTGGCATGAATAGTTCGATATGAAACATGTCTCGATCTGATGCCGGAAAGAACTGTTCATCTAAATGTTTCGCCAGTATAAAACCACTCAGCGGTAAGATGAACACCAAACCAATACTGAGTTTCGGCCTGGCTAATACCAATACCAAGGATTGGCGGAAAGCCTTAGCTAACCCCGCTAATTCAATGCCGTTATTATACCAAGTCGTAGGCTTTGCTGATTCACCTTCAGCATTACCCGTCAAGAACTGCCCTGATAAACCAGCAACAATGGTATGTGAAACCAAGTACGAACCGATTAACGCAAAGATCACGCTTAACGCAATACCACTGACGAACTCACCCGATGGACCAGGCATCATCACTATCGGCATAAAGGCCAATATCGTAGTTAATGTCGAGCCTAATAGCGGTAACCATAAATGTTTAATTGCGCCTTGTACTGCAACGCTCGCACTTAAGCCTTGCTGACGACGTTTTTGGATAGTATCCGCCATAACAATGGCGTTATCCACCATAATGCCCAGTGCCACCACTAAACCCGTTACCGACATTTGATGAATAGGTAAACCGTAATAGTTCATCACGGTCAGGGTAAACAATACGGTTAACGGTAATGACAAGGTGACAATTAATGCGGCGCGCCAACCTAGAGTCACTAACAGCACCACAGCAATAATGGAGAAACCAATCAAAATGTTATCAACCAAATCTTGCAAACGATCCTCTGTATATTGGGATTGATCAAACAACACTTCGGTGGTTAATGAAGCTGGCAGTTGTTGCTTAAATCCAGCCACGACCTTATCAACTTCCGCACTCCACTTATCAATTCGCAAATCAGGTAACATGCGCGTCGATACCACCACCGCATATTGACCATCAACAAGGGCAATTTCTTGCGCTGGCCACTGTAGTTTTTTACTGATCTGAGCAATATCACCGAGTCGTACCACTCCCCCTTTACTGTCATTGAGTAATGGGATCTGGCGGATCCGATCGACAGAATCAAACGATCCAGCGACTTCAATCTGCATTTGATTGTAATCATTAATGATATTACCAGCAGATATTTTAGCATCTGCCGCTAAAATAATATTGGAAATAGCTTGTGTCGACAACGACAGATTCGCCGCTAAATGTTTATCTATTTCCACCAATATTTGTTCTTCGCCACGACCAAACAAACTGACAATATCGGTGCCGGAAATTACCTTTAATTGATTCTGTAATTCTTTACCGTAACGTCCTAAGGTAGTTAAATCAACAGCGCTATCACCTTGCCATTTTACCGCAATTAATTGCGTATAAGCATAACCACGATCATCTTCTAATCGTGGTGCTACCGCCGATGGAGGCAGCTCACCTGTGACATCGTTCAGCAGATCTCGCACTCGTGACCAAACAGGCACAGGATCATAGTTATTGTCATGTAACTCTAACTGTACAATTGAAATACCAGCTCGAGAGGTAGACGTAATACGTTTAATATCAGCGAGTTTACGTAGTTTCTGCTCTATTTTCTCCGTCACTAAAGCTTCGACACGTTCAGCGCTAGCGCCAGGTAACATGGTCAACACACTCGCATTTCGATTGGTGATCCGAGGATCCTCCGTGCGTGGTAGTGTTGCTAATGAACCGAGACCTGCCACGATCAGTAAAATAATCAGCAGTGCCATCAGGCGGTTATTTTCCGTAAACGCCTTGATCATAATTGATTCTCCAAGCCATTTTTATCTACGGCTTGATTAGCAAACGCTTGCTGATGACTTACCGTGACTTTTTGCCCTGGCACGAAGCGATGAATACCGGTATTTACATATGCCTGATTACTCTTCAAGTCACCTTGCACATAAGCCGCGGTTTCAGTGGCATGTAATATTGTCACTGTGGTGCTTTTTAATTGGAATAACGCAGGATTATCTACTGTCGTATTTTTAAGATCTCGTTGTACTAGATCTTGATCTAAGGTGTAGATGTTCCACATTCCACGTACACCATCAGTAATAGCACTTAATGGGATCCAATAACCCACTTGCTGATATTCTTGAGACAGAGCAAGGTAAGCCAATTGACCGTTATAAACTGCGCTATTATCTGCTAATGCAAAACGCAGGCTAATAGTTCGCGTCACGGTGTCCACTTCATTGCCCATGCTCAGTAAGCGTACCGGATAATTAACACCTGCGATCTCCACCTGATGATCCTTACCTTTCAGTTGACGGATAAAGCTTGCAGGTACACCAATAGTAACTTCAGAAGCACCTGTTTGTAGCAATCGGAATGCTGTGGCGCCAGCAGCAATCACTTCACCTTGCGCAATTTGGCGACTGCTGACAATGCCATCAAACGGGGCTAATAACTTCGATTTATCAATACGATATTGACTTGCTTCCAGTGACGATAAGGTACTGCGGATATTGGCAGTAATAACACGTTTTTTCGACGTCAATTCATCAATGTTCTGTTCCGATGTAAAACCACGTTTACTTAGCGAACTTAAGCGCTTTAAATTGGCTTCGATCAAATCAAATTCGGCTTCAGCTTGCTGCAATTGCGCTTCAAGTTGATTGCGCTCTATTAATAGTAACTGAGTGTTAAGCTCTGCTAGCAATTGACCCTTTTTAACTTGCTGGCCTTCAATCACATGCAAGGTTTTAATAATTCCCGCAAATTCGAAACCTAAGTTAGCATCTTGTTTGGCAATAACCTTACCAACAAACTTATTTTCAACCTGATAACTGTCTTGTTGAGTTAAATGCTCACTGCTCGCCTGTAAATACTGTGACGCGACCTGCGTTTCATCAGCAACAACCTCACTACACGCTTGTAGTGTAAGCATAATTAGCAATATACTTATCCATTGTGCTGCTTTTATATGCGACACTGAGAAGTAACTCTTTCTAAACATAATCATTATCCCTTTTTTACGTTCTATTCAACGTAACCCTTTTGTTTCGGCTTTTTATAAACTAGACTCAATAGTCTAGGCACAACGATAGCAGAATCAAACTAGACCGTACAGTCCATTTAATATTAATTAACATATAAGAAACATTTTATTGCAGCAGTGTATCTTCAATTATTAACGGTATGAATAGATGAGCAAACCAAGAACAAAGAGTGAATTAAAGCGAAATCAAATACTTGACGCGGCAACATTGCAGTTTACCCAGCATGGTTATGCAGCGACCAGCATGGATCACATTGCTAAACTAGCCGGTGTATCGAAACAAACTGTCTATAGCCACTTCGGTAATAAAGATGAGCTATTTATTACCGCCATCAGTTATAAATGCGAATTATTAGGCGTAAGCGAATTATTACCCGAGAATCTAGGGCCTGTTGAATCAACCTTAACCTTATTCGCCCAAGGCTTTTTTTCCATGATCACATCAGCTGACTCCATGGCTGTACATCGGACCTGCGCAGCAGAGTGTGTTGCCCATCCGCATTTATCTCGGTTGTTTTTTGAAGCCGGTCCGCTGTTTGTTATCGATAAATTAGCGAACTGCTTAGCCGAGTACCATCGTCGTGGCGAGCTAGATATCGAAGACTGCCGTGAAGCAGCAATTCAGCTCTTGGCTATGATTAAAGGTGAACAATGGACGCGATTAGAATTTAATATTGAAGAGTCGTTATCGGAGCAGGAAATTAACCATTATTTACAACGTTCTGTACGCCTGTTTGTGCGCGGTTATCAAAGCTTAGGTTAAAGGCTAAGTTTTCGTTCGAGTAAAAAAACAAATAATCAGGGTTATGCAGTATAACTATATAGATGAGCATAACCCTACTTGTGACTTTTCAACCACGCTATGCACTCGTATTAAGCGTGGCACTAAACCAATCTAGTTTGCTGGCTAACTGCGTTACCCCACCAATAATAATCAATGAAGGACTTTCAGCTTGCGCGGCAAGATCGCCAAGATCTTTCAACGATCCTTTTAAAGTACGCTGCTGTTTACTCGTCCCCTTCTCTACAATGGCCACTGGCATATCAGCATCCATACCGTGTTCAATAAGATTACTCGCAATACCACTACTTTGGGTTAAACCCATGTAAAACACTAACGTATTGGTGGATTTTCCGAGTAACGCCCAATCGAGCTGATGAGCATCATCTTTTAAGTGTCCGGTAATAAACTGCACACCTTGGGTATAATCACGATGTGTTAATGGGATCCCTGCGTAAGCAGCACAGCCTGATGCAGCAGTGATACCCGGTACAACTTCAAACGGAATATTAAACGGTAATAAGGCTTCAAGCTCTTCGCCCCCACGACCAAAGATAAACGGATCGCCACCTTTAAGACGGATAACTTGTTTACCCTGTAAGGCGAGTTTAACCAGTAGATCGTTTATTCCGCTTTGTGGAACACAATGGTATCCCGCTTGTTTACCGACAAAAAAACATTCCGCATCGGGATGAATTAACGCGATTATCTCATCGGATACTAAGCGGTCATGTACAACCACTTCAGCTTGTTGTAATAAGCGTAATGCTTTAATGGTTAATAAGTCCGGATCACCAGGACCCGAACCGACTAAAATCACTTTCCCTGTATGACTTACGGCCTGTAGCTCATTTATTGCTGTTAGTATTGTTTGTCCGGTCATTTGTATATCCTTAGCTACTACGCCAGCCATCACGGCCAGCAACTATTTACAGTGTTTTATACAAGAGTTTCCTATAAGAGCTTCATGTCACTGTTTTTATATACCTCATAAATACCATAGCTAGATAAAGCTTACCAATAGCGGAGTAGTATAAGTTATACCAAGCGCAGCAAGATCAAAAAAGGCGCGATCTTTCGACCGCGCCTTTTAGCATATATTCATTTATCGATTATTAATTAAGCTTATTGTCATCTCGGTTTACTTCAACAAAATCACCTTCGATAGCGCCGTCATTTTTAGCGTTATGTGTCGCCCCTGGCTGTTGTTGAAATGGTGACGACTGTGACGCATGCCCTGATGAAGAGTGCGTCGATGATTGTGATGAATAGCTAAAGCCTTGCGCACCACCAGTAAATGTCGTCTGTGGAATAATACGATCTTTGTATTGCGTGATAATCGCTTTAGCTAAACGACCTCGAATTTGTGGCGTTAATACCAACAAGCCTAACGCATCAGTCACAAAACCAGGGGTAACCAATAATACACCACATACAAGTAGCATAATGCCTTCAACAATTTCTTGCCCAGGTGCTTCACCCGCCGCTAAACGTGCTTGTAGTTTTTGCACCGTTTGTACGCCTTGGCTGCGAACTAAATACGAACCAGCAAACGCAGTTAAAATAATAATACCAATAGTCAGTTCTGCACCTAATAGCGAGCCTATCGACATTAGTACATACACTTCAATTAATGTCATCGCAGTAAACAGGAAAAATAAACGACCTAACACATTAACCTCTCAAAATTCAGTTGGGGTAGACAGTATAACAAGCAATTATCTTGTCATGCACTAATCTACAAAATCCGCAAAAAACGGTTATGATATAAAGTAACATAAGGGCATTAGCCCCATTTTCAAGCTCTCGCCTAATAGATAGTCCATAATACTAACTGGCAGACAGTGTAATTAAGACAACAAAAACACCATAAAGTTGGAAAAAATGAACCTAAAATCGCTCCTGTTATTAGCTGGCAGCCTCGCACTGCAAAGCACAATACCCGCATTTGCCAATAATAATTTTAGTCTATTTGCCAATAAAGCACAAAGCGCACCAGCATTCTTACCAGCCGAAGAAGCGTTTGTATTTTCGCAACTGCAGCAAGACCAGCAGTTAAATGTATTCTGGCAAATTACTGATGGCTATTATTTATATAAGAATAAATTACGTGTCACCATCAATGGTAACGAACACACTATCCAAGGCTTGCCCGCAGGTAAAGATTATCATGATGAATATTTTGGTGATGTGGAGATATTTCAGTACGAATTGCAGTTATCAGTGCCCATTGCTGAGCTCGCCGCAAAAAGTGAAGTAACTATTCACTATCAAGGTTGTGCAGTAGCTGGCTTATGTTACCCGCCCATGACAAAAACATTCATTAGCCAATAAATGTCGACGCCCCTGTACTTTAATGCCCATCATCAAGTACAGGGAATAATTAAATATTATGGCTACTCATCAGCGATAAAGTGAATAGGTAGTTCGCTTGGCAGCGCTTTTTTATTGGTATAGATACGTTCAAATTCATGCAGTTTTCTCACTTTAACAGAGGCAAAGCGAGACCATTTACTGGTATCTGCCACCAACCAACGTTGGCGAGCGTTATCTAAAATACAGCGTGACAATTCTGCCTCTTGTGTTTCATGCTCCATAACGGCATGGCTTTGCGTAATAGAGCCACAACTTACAATTGCAATATCCGCTTCAAAACCAGCAAAAAATATAAGTACACTGTGCCCTACAATATCTTGATGCTCACTTCTGAATAACCCTCCAGCAATATAAACCTCTGCAAATTTATTGGCTTCCAAGATCCGAGCAACTTGTAGGTTATTGGTAATGATGCGCAGCGATTTCTTATGCAACAAATAATGCGCAATACGTGTTATTGTCGTGCCGATCCCCATCATCACCGTGGAGCCATCTGGAATCGAGTTAGCGACCTCTTTGGCAAGCTTATCTTTAATGCCTGTTTCAACATCCGCACGAAATTGATAAGTCGTATTCGTGAGTAGCGCAGGTAAACTCACACCACCGTGTATCCGCCGTGCAATACCTTGCTCACACAATTGATTTACGTCTCGACGTATAGTCTGCGTTGTCACGTCAAAATAAGTGGCCAAGTCATCAATTTGGATCCCTTCCACTTGCTTTAAACGCTGTAATATTTGTTGCTGACGTTGATTTAATTCCATAAGACTACTTATCAAAATGCGTTAGGTTTATCGGTAATGATGTTATCAACACCCCATGCTGTATATTTATCTATTTTAGTTGGATCATTTAAAGTCCAAATCATTAATTTTAACCCAGTATCTTTGATCGAGGTAGCCAAAACTTCGTCAAGAATGCGATGATCGATATGCAAACTGTAAAGTGCAAGAGGCTTCAGCTCCTCCAACATGTCTGCTGATTTAGTTTCAGTAATAAAACCGCGGCGAACATCAGGATATAGCGATTGGCATTGTACTAATGCGATTGCTGAGAAACTGGAAAAGAGTAGTTTTTCGATAGGAAAATTCATCGTTCTCACTGTCTCGATAACCTTATCCACTAACGGTTTCACGGCCTCTTCGCAATACGTTTTTATTTCAAGATTCATATTTAAATCGTATTTTTGACAAGCAAGCAGCGCTTCTTCAAGCGTTGGAATAGTCTCTCCAGCAAATTCAGCAGCAAACCAACTTCCTGCATCTAGCGCTTTAAGCTCACCAAGATTGAGATCTCCAACTCGTCCTTGGCCATTAGTACAACGTTGTACGGTTCGGTCATGAATAATCACGGGAATATTATCTGCGCTCAACTGCACATCAATCTCAATCCATTTAATGCCTGACGCAACGGCTTTTTTAATGCCTGCGAGCGTATTCTCTGGAGCCAGTGCCGCGGCACCACGATGACCTGTAATCATATCAGTTCTCAATAAATGTTCATTTGAATATAGCGCCACTATAAAAGCCTAATGTTACATATATATTAAATATAATAACTACTAGCGCACATAAATCAACTCAACATCTGCCGTCAACTCGGTAGAAATGTATAATTTCATGTTCACTTGCAATGTTCATATGAATGTAACATTACTCATTTATACTGAACTTATACTTAAATAAGAAAATTTACTCATATTGATAGTAAGGATTTAATACATGAAAAAGCTAGTAGGAACGATTCTAACAGCCACATTACTGCTTGCCGGTTGTGGTCAACAAAGTGACGAAGACACTTCAGTTTCAGCAATCAAGCCGATTGATATCAATATGAGTTTAGTATTCACTCAAAACGAATTACTCACACAAGAATTAATTCAGGTCAGCGATAAGATCCGCCAACGAACTGATGGCTCGGTTAATATAAAAGTATTCCCAGGTGGTCAGCTGCCTGTTTATAAAGATAACCTTGAACAAGTTGTTAACGGCGCAAATTGGATCGCCGTTGAAGACCTTAGCTACTTAGGTGATTACGTGCCTGATTTTGCTGCGCTAGCAGGTCCTATGCTTTATAACTCATACGACGAATATCTTGCCATGATGCAAACTGACTTCGTTGCAGATCTAAAACAACAAGTTGAACAAAAAGGCATTAAAGTATTAAACGCTGATTACATGTTTGGCTTCCGTCATATGATCACCAACAAAGAAATCAAAAATGCAGCGGATATGAAAGGCATGCGTATTCGCGTTCCTGGCAGTCAATTATTTATTAGCACGCTTGATTCGATGGGTGCATCACCAGCTGCACTACCTTTCCCTGAAACCTATGCAGGTGTTCAGCAAGGCGTAGTTGATGGGCTTGAAGGTTCAATCTTAACCATGTACTCAACCAAAATTTATGAGGTGGCAAAAAATATGTCTCTGACTAAACACTTCTTAGGCACGGTTGGTATTTATATTTCACCGACATTGTGGGACAAGTTAACGGCAGAACAGCAACAAATCGTAACAGAAGAGTTGGAAGCAGGCGCTATATCAAACACCGCTGAATTAGTAAAATTAGATGCTGAATATACCCAGAAACTAGAAGATTTAGGCGTCACATTTAATAACGTTGACACGGCTGAATTTAGCAAACTAACGGCTGATGTTTATAATCAATTCCCGACATGGAGCAAAGATATTCATCGCACCATCAACATGGAATTAGAAAAAATACGCGCAGTTAAATAATAAAAAGTTAATTCTAAAGACTTTGTTATAAAAAGTTAGCGCGGCTTTGCTATTTATAGTGAAGCCGCGTTTATTGTTGGTTTACTTGAAACCGAAGTAAATCGCAGGAGAAGTAATGCATTTTATATTAAAAAATATCGAAGAAATCCTGGCTTCCATTGCTATTTCTATCACGATATTAGTTGTCATCATCAATGTGATCTTACGTTATGGTTTCGGATTTGTGGTGCCATGGAGTGAAGAGCTTTCAGTGATTTGCTTCATTTGGGCGGTCTACTTAGGCATTAGCTCATGCTATAAGCACAAGCTTCACATGGGCGTTGATATCATCGTGACATTATTACCAGAGTCAATGAGATGTCCGTTTAGACTTTTAGTATCAAGCTTTCTGCTAATCGTTAATATGCTCATGGCTTATCTGAGCTATGACTACATGATGTTATCAAACAAGGTAACACCAGTTATGGGCATGTCTTATCTAACCATCAACGGTGTACTCTTTTTCAGTTTCTCTTTAATGACGATCCACACAATTAACTTCATTAAAGATGACATTCAGCTGCTTCGCAAGAAGCCATTAAATACGTTTAAATAGGTGACACCAGTGGAAAGCTATATTCCTATTATTATTTTATTTGTCTTATTTTTACTTAATATACCCATTGCCTTTTCGTTGATATCATCAGCCATGGTGTATTTTCTATTTATTAATGATTCCATTCCCGTAAGCTTGGTCATGCAACGTTTTATTTCATCGACGGAATCTTTTCCGCTGCTGGCGATCCCCTTCTTTATCATGGTGGGTTCAGTAATGAACTACGCGGGTATTAGCCGTAGTTTATTAGCCTTTGCAGATTCATTGATTGGCCATAAAACCGGGGGGTTAGCACACGTGAACGTGGCATTAAGCACCTTGATGGGCGGGATATCAGGTTCGGCAAACGCCGATGCGGCAATGCAATCCAAAATCCTAGCACCTGAAATGACCAAGCGTGGTTATGACTTACCGTTCACAGCAGCAGTAACCGCCGCTTCATCAAGTATTAGCCCCGTGATCCCACCGGGTATTAACTTGATCATCTACGCATTACTGGCCAATGTATCTGTTCATCAAATGTTTATCGCTGGTTACATCCCTGCATTTATGATGGCGTTATCCTTGATGATAACAATCGCTTTTATTGCTCGACGCCGCAATTATAAACCATCACGTTCAGCGCCCGCTCCCGCTAAAGAACGTTTACAGTGTTTCGCTCAAGCGATTCCTGCATTATGTATTCCTTTCGGCATTATTTTGGGTATGCGCTTTGGTTTATTTACCCCAACTGAAGCTGGCGCAATAGCCGTATTACTTTGTTCTATCATTGGTTTATTTGTTTATCGCGTATTAAAGCCACACCATTTCAAATATATTTTGCAAGAAACGGTACAAGGCACAAGTAGCGTTATGTTCATCATTATTGGTGCCATGGTATTTGGTTACTATATGACGCTAGAACAAATACCGCATAACGTCGCTGCAGCCTTAATTGAATTAACCGATAACAAGTTAATTTTATTACTGTTAATTAACGTCCTACTTTTAGTTGTCGGCATGTTCATCGAAGGCGGTGCGGCGATGATCATCCTAACGCCACTGCTATTACCTGCAGTGCTTAACTTGGGCGTTAACCCTGTTCATTTCGGTATCATCGTTATTGTAAATATCATGATAGGTGGCGTAACCCCACCCTTTGGTTCGATGATGTTTACCGTCTGCTCAATTTTAAAAGTAAAAATGGTCGATTTCGTGCGTGAAGTGTTACCACTATTACTTGCACTACTCACTGTATTAATGATTTTAACTTATTCAGAAAGCTTGGTGATGTTTTTGCCGAATTTACTATAAGCATTAGGAACCTAAAAATGAATTCAGTAAAAAATAAATTAACACCAGATTGGCATAATGTGGAGTGGGTATTAACCGATGTGGATGACACCCTTACCTGGCAAGGAAAGTTACCACCAGAAACCTTAATTGCCCTAACAGAACTGCAGCAAGCAGGGATCAGAGTCGTTGCAGTCACTGGCGCTTGTGCAGGTTGGTGTGATCACATTGCACAGCTATGGCCAGTCGATGCAGTTCTAGGTGAAAACGGCGCTTTCATTATGGAAAAAGAAAATGGCTACCTCACCCTGCGAGCCAATCGCTCAATGGATGAAATCGCCCAACAACAAGCAATACTAAAACAGCAAGTAAACACGATTTTAGCGGATTACCCCGACCTCAATTTAACGCTCGACCAATCATATCGATTATGTGAAGTCGCTATCGATATTGGCCAAAATAGAGCCCGTGTTGATGATGTTATAATTGCTGAAGTGGTTGCCAAAATTCATGCACTTGGGGCACATGCAACGGCAAGTTCCATTCATATCAATGCCTGGTATGGCGAACATTCAAAGAAAGCCACATCGTTGCAATTTTTGGCGGAAAAAGGCTTATCACCACAAGCGATTTTAACTCAATCTTGTTATGTGGGTGATTCGATGAATGATCAATTGATGTTTGAAGCGCTATCAAAAACAGTCGGTGTAGCTAACATTGAAAAATATTGGCACCAGCTCAGTCACCATCCCAAGATAGTCATGAGTAAACCTGGTGGTTTCGGCTTTGCTGAATTTACGAAGCAGTTACTTGATATAAAAGGTCGCTAGACTCGACAATTGTCAGCGTCATCTCAATATAAAAATCGATAAACGGATAGCCAATGACACGATCCGTTTATCGTATTCTTCTTATATATGTTTACTACGAACCAATACTAATACCGGCACGACAGCAATAGCCATAAAGATAAAAATATTTTCCTTTAGCTCAGGATAAAATAATCCCGAAAGAAATGTCAGCAAGGCAATCGCTAAACTAAACGGAATTGCCGCATAAATAGCTTGCACTGTCATAGTATCTTCATCCGCTACATTCTCGGCAATATAGCGCATCGCTGCTAAATGCGCGATACCAAAGGTCACACCATGTAATAATTGCGACAACATAATCACACTCACATCCGTCGCATAACTTAACGTTAACCAGCGTAAAATACTGCCTAATGCGGCAATAACAAACATAGTCCCCATGCTGGTATTGGCAAATAACCGTCGGCCAATGGCCAAGAAGAATATTTCACCGACAACACCCACACTCCAAAAGTAACCAATATAGGTTTCACTAATGCCAATATCCTGCCAATACACAGCACCAAAACCATAATAGGCAGCATGCGCGCCTTGTAGTAATGCCGTAATTAACAAGAATGGCCAAAAACTTGGGCGACTTAAAATAGCCATAAAGCCACTACTGGTTTTACTGTTTGTAATCGTATCTTGCGGCATATTACGCACAGGCGTCACGGTTAAGAACAACAGCCCTGCTAAGCCGATAATAATGGCTAATAAGATAACTTGATGATCGAACGATTCCACTAATAGCCCAGTCGCGGCACTCGCTAACATGAATCCGATCGAGCCCCATAAGCGCGTCTTACCATAATCCATATTATTATAACGAACCAGTTTCGCGGCCATCGCTTCGCCAAGAGCCATTAGCGGTGAAAAAACAAAGTTAGTCAGCACCACCAATAGAAAGACAAAATACACATTATTGGTCAAGTAAAACCCTGAAAAGGCAATCATACTGGTTAATGTTAAACGTCTCATCGCCTGCAGTAACGATACTGTTGTGGTTAAATTACGAGTTAACAATAACGCGCCAGCAGAACGGGCAACTAACGCAAAAGCCAACATAGTTCCGATCATTTCTGTCGATGTTCCCTCGCCCTTTAACCACAATGCCCAAAACGGTAACAAAACCCCGTAGACACCAAAAAAGCCAATATAATAAAGCCCCATCCATATTGTTGATGGCAGTGCAAAGCCCATATCTAATCCCTAAATAATGAAATATCAGTCCAATAATGAGCGACAGTCTACTCCCTTAGTAATGGATAATCGCTATTTATCAATAAAATATTATTATGATCTAGCCACTGTTTCATCAAAATAAACTGCCGCTTAAAGCAAAACCATCACAAAAAACTATCATTAATACTAAAGTCGTATTGCTAGATATTTACGGCCATGGCATTTTTATTCACAGCAGATGTAAACATAACTCTCGATAAGACATGCTTGCATCCAGATGTGGACAAGGAATTTAATACTACTAAGGAAGAATAATGAGCGACACTAAACTATATCCGGTACCTGCAGAATTTGCGCAAAACAGTTTATTAAATGACAATGCTTATCAAGCGATGTACAAGCATTCAATTACCGATCCGGAAGCATTTTGGGGTGAACAAGGCCATATCGTTGATTGGATCAAACCTTATAGTCAAGTGAAAAGCACCAGTTTCCAACCTGGTCGTGTCGACATTAACTGGTTCCAAGATGGTCAACTGAATGTATCAGCCAACTGTCTTGACCGTCACTTAAAAGATAACGCCAACAAAACAGCCATTATTTGGGAAGGCGATAACCCAGAAGATTCTGAAAAATTAACTTACCAAGACGTTTATGAAAAAGTCTGCCAATTTTCCAATGCATTAAAAGCCCAAGGCATTAAAAAAGGCGATGTCGTTTGTCTATATATGCCAATGGTACCAGAAGCGGCTATTGCGATGCTTGCTTGTACCCGTATTGGTGCTGTGCACACGATTGTATTTGCCGGTTTCTCCGCAGAAGCGTTAGCCGACCGTATTGATAACTGCGGCGCTAAATTAGTCATCACCGCCGATGAAGGTGTGCGAGCAGGCCGTATTACGCGCCTTAAAGATTGTGTCGATACAGCCTTAGCTAAACCACAAGTGACATCCGTAGATAATGTGATTGTCTTTGCTCGCACTAAAGCAGACGTTACTTGGCATGAAGGCCGCGATCTTTGGTGGCATGATGTAGTCAAAGACCAGTCGACTGAATGTGCGCCAGAAGCAATGAACGCCGAAGACCCATTATTTATCCTTTATACTTCCGGCTCAACAGGTAAACCAAAAGGTGTATTACACACCACGGGTGGCTACCTGGTTTATGCCACGATGACGTTCAAATATGTTTTTGATCATCAAGACTCTGACGTATTCTGGTGTACCGCCGATGTCGGTTGGATCACCGGTCACAGCTATTTAGTTTATGGACCACTGGCTAACGCCGCAACAACAGTATTGTTCGAAGGTGTACCAAATTACCCTGATACAGCACGTATGAGCCAAGTAGTCGATAAGCACCAAGTGACAACACTTTATACTGCACCAACAGCCATTCGCGCCCTGATGGCGAAAGGTGACGATGCAATTAAGGGCACCAAACGTACCTCATTACGCTTAATGGGTTCAGTGGGTGAACCCATTAATCCTGAAGCATGGCAGTGGTATTACAATACGATCGGTAATGCTTCAACACCGATTGTAGATACCTGGTGGCAAACCGAAACGGGTGGCATCTTAATTACACCACTACCAGGTGCGACCAGCCTTAAACCTGGTTCGGCAACACGTCCATTCTTTGGTGTGCACCCGGCACTGGTTGATAATGAAGGTAATATCCTCGATGGTGAGAATGAAGGTAACTTAGTGATCCTCGATTCTTGGCCTGGCCAAATGCGCGGTATTTACGGTGATGAGAGCCGCTTTGAAGAAGCCTATTTCTCAACATTCCCGAATATGTACTGCACAGGCGATGGTGCTAAGCGTGATATCGATGGTTATTACTGGATCACTGGACGTGTTGATGACGTACTGAATGTATCTGGTCACCGTATGGGTACAGCTGAAATTGAAAGTGCGCTTGTTGCTCACAATAAAATTGCTGAAGCGGCAGTTGTCGGTGTACCACATGATATTAAAGGCCAAGGCATTTATGCTTATGTCACATTAAATGCAGGTGAAGAGGCTGATGAGGCGCTACTAAAAGAAGTGAAACAATGGGTACGTAGTGAAATTGGCGCCATTGCCACGCCAGATACTCTGCATTGGACCCAAGCCTTACCAAAAACCCGTTCAGGTAAGATCATGCGCCGCATTCTACGTAAAGTCGCAACCGATGATACCGATACTCTAGGCGATACTTCGACACTGGCAGACCCAAGTGTGGTTGATACCTTAATTGCCGAGAAGCAAGAAGCTTGAAATAAACCCCGCGAGTAAATAATATCCACTCGCGTTTAAATAACCTTTTATCGGTGTAACTCTTGCCTTAGTTGCATCGATTTTTTGGTTTTAAATCCCCGCCACAAATTCACCGACATTCAGCCAATTACGAATGTGCGCTAGGTTTCACTTAGAGTCTAAACTTTAATAAAATATCAGATAAGACCAGTCAAATGCTGTTATATTCTCCGAAAATCATATAATGTGTAGAGAATTAGCAACAATTGTATTTTATAAACATATATAATTGAGGTTTTCAGAAAAGCTAACGATGTAGACGTTATTTGCGGAGTTAGTGTCATTTTACCAGACAATGGAAGCAATATGTCGCACAAACCTAGTATATTGTTACTCAACGGACCGAATCTAAATCTTTTAGGTAAAAGAGAACCTGAGACTTACGGCTATCAAACACTTAGTGACATTGTAGAACATTTAACCGATGTTGCAACTGAGCACGACATTGATTTGCGTCACGAACAATCGAACGCAGAACACGAGCTCATTAATCATATTCATGCCGCGATGGGTAATACTGATTTTATCATTATCAATCCAGCAGCATACACGCATACCAGTGTGGCGATTAGAGATGCATTATTAGGGGTTTCAATCCCGTTTATCGAAGTACACCTCTCTAATGTACACGCACGAGAACAGTTTCGTCATCATTCCTATCTATCAGATGTCGCTAAAGGCGTTATTTGTGGATTAGGGGCTGACGGTTATGAATTTGCACTGCTTTCTGCTGTCAAACAGCTCAAGCAAACTAACAACAAATAAAAGAGATCATTATGGACATCCGTAAAATTAAAAAACTGATTGAACTAGTTGAAGAATCTGGCATTGCAGAATTAGAAATTTCTGAAGGCGAAGAGTCAGTACGAATCAATCGTTTTAGCAGCACAGCAGCGCCAGCACAAGTTCAATATGCAGCGGCAGCGGCACCTGCTCCAGTAGCAGCGCCAGTAGCAGCTCCTCTCGCAGCAGCTGTTGAAGCAGCTCCAGCAGAAGCAACGGGTCATCAGGTTCGCTCTCCTATGGTTGGTACTTTCTATAATGCTGTATCTCCAGGTGCAGCTCCTTTTGTTGCGGTTGGCCAAACAGTAAATGTTGGCGATACTCTATGTATCTTAGAAGCAATGAAAATGATGAACCAAATCGAATCAGATAAAGCTGGTGTAGTGAAAGCTATCCTAGCAACAGACGGTCAAGCTATTGAGTTTGATGAACCTCTTTTCATCATTGAATAACTACGGAGTTTCCAATGTTGGATAAAGTTGTTATCGCCAACCGTGGCGAAATTGCATTGCGTATTCTTCGTGCTTGTAAAGAATTAGGCATTAAGACGGTTGCTGTACACTCAACAGCAGATCGTGAATTAAAGCACGTATTATTAGCTGATGAAACAGTTTGTATTGGTAAACCAGCAGCGACAGACAGTTACTTAAATGTACCTGCAATCTTAAGCGCTGCAGAAATCACGGGCGCGGTTGCCGTTCACCCAGGTTATGGTTTCCTAGCTGAAAACGCTGATTTTGCAGAACAAGTTGAACATTCAGGTTTTATTTTCATCGGTCCTAAAGCTGAAACTATTCGTCTAATGGGCGATAAAGTATCTGCGATTGCGGCAATGAAAAAAGCCGGCGTACCTTGTGTACCAGGTTCTGATGGTCCACTTGATACTGACGCTCAACGTAACAAGAAAATTGCTAAACGCATCGGTTACCCGATCATTATTAAAGCTGCCGGTGGCGGTGGTGGTCGTGGTATGCGTGTTGTACATGAAGAAGCTGATCTGCTTGATTCAATTGCGTTAACACGTAACGAAGCGGGTTCATTCTTTGGTAATGACATGGTTTACATGGAAAAATTCCTAGAAAACCCACGTCACATCGAAGTACAAGTACTGGCTGATGGTCAAGGTAACGCGATCCACCTTGGCGAACGCGATTGTTCACTACAACGTCGTCACCAAAAAGTAGTTGAAGAAGCGCCAGCACCGGGCATTACCGCTGATCTACGTCGCCATATTGGTGAACGTTGTAGCCGTGCTTGTGTTGATATCAACTATCGTGGTGCAGGTACGTTCGAATTTCTTTATGAAAATGGCGAATTCTATTTCATCGAAATGAATACCCGTATTCAAGTTGAACACACCATCACAGAAATGGTTACAGGCATTGATTTAATCAAAGCACAACTACGTGTTGCTGCGGGTATGCCATTAACGATTTCTCAAGATGAAGTGCGCTTAACTGGTCATTCAATTGAGTGCCGTATTAACGCCGAAGATCCAGAGACATTTATTCCAAGTCCTGGTCAGATCAAACGTTTCCATGCCGCTGGCGGTTTTGGTGTGCGTTGGGAATCGCATGTTTATGCGGGTTATAAAGTACCACCACATTATGATTCAATGATCGGTAAGTTAATCACTTACGGTGAAAATCGTGACGTAGCAATCTCAAGAATGCGTAATGCATTAAGCGAGATGGTAATTGATGGTATCAAGACTAATATCCCATTACATCTTGAAATTTTAAAAGATGAAAACTTCCAAAATGGTGGCACTAACATCCATTATTTAGAGAAGAAATTAGATTTGAAAGCACAAAGCAAAAAATAATCTAAGTTTTAATTAATACTGAGAAGCCCAAGCGATTTATTCGACTTGGGCTTTTTATTATCCCGATTTTTTATTACCTTAATATTTATTCCCGTCATCGTTATTATTATCGTAGGTATTATTATCTGGTATTACCTGTGAAGTCGAACGGCTAATGCGCCATATTCACCAGTCAAAATCCTCAGTGCTGACTCCAAATCTATAAAAAACAGACATAAAAAGCTTAAAAAAGTCTGATGAGCGTACGCTTAAAGCCATTTCGACTTTAAATCTCGTTGCTTAGATCATTTATTATGATCCTGCAGATAATTTTCCCTATAGGCACTTTTTTTATGCCCTGAAAAAAACACACTGTGTACAAGTTCTTGTCGCCACTATAAATTTTATTGTAGTTTAATGGCAATGTTAACAATGAGATAGGCTCTGTCATTGCATCAATATTTATTACAGGGAATCATTATGAAGCTTAAATCGATACTTTCAGCGGCTATTTTTACCGGCTTATTCTCCACCGCAGGGATTGCAGGGACAATCACATCACAAGACGATAATGTCGTCGTTGGTTACTGGCATAACTGGTGTGATGGGCGAGGATACCAGGGAGGGAATGCACCATGCGTTGAACTCAACGCGGTTAACCCACAATACAACGTGGTGAATATTTCATTCATGAAAGTTTATGATACCGCAGAAGGCCGTATTCCTACATTTAAACTAGACCCTACGATAGGCCTGAGTGAAGCAGAGTTTATCGCTCAAATTGATACCCTTAACAGCCAAGGACGTAGTGTATTAATCGCGCTTGGTGGCGCTGATGCGCATATCGAACTAACACGTGGCGACGAAGATGCGCTCGCAGCAGAAATTATTAGACTCTCCGATCTTTATGGATTTGATGGGCTCGATATTGATTTAGAACAAGCAGCCATCACCGCAAAAGATAACCAATTTGTTATTCCTGCAGCATTAAAAATGGTGAAAGATCATTACCGTAAAACCGGTGATAACTTTATGATCACCATGGCACCGGAATTCCCTTACTTAACCGCTAATGGCGCCTACACTCCCTACCTCACTGAGCTTGATGGTTACTATGACTTCATCAATCCACAATTCTATAACCAGGGTGGCGACGGTCTGTGGATTGAAGGCATCGGCTGGATAGCACAAAATAATGACGAACTAAAAGAAGAATTTATTTACTACATTGCCGATTCACTGATTAATGGCACCCGTAATTACCATAAGATCCCGCATGATAAATTAGTCTTCGGCCTACCTTCGAGTATCGATGCTGCCGCCACGGGTTACATTAAAGATCCGCAAGATTTATACAAGGCTTTTGATCGTTTAAAAGCCCAAGGCCAGCCACTCCGCGGCGTGATGACGTGGTCAGTCAACTGGGACATGGGCACGGATGCGGCGAATAACAGCTACAATCAACAGTTCATTAAAGATTATGGCAATTATATCCATAATCAATTACCCCCAGTGACAGACATGGCGCCGACTTTATCGGGGATTGTCGATACGCGTGTCGAGCTCGACAGCAACTTTGACCCATTAATCGGGATCACAGCCAAAGACTATCAAGGTAACGATATAACAGCCGATATTACCGTCTCGGGAAGTGCTAATACCCATCAAGTCGGTGACTACCTATTAACTTACAGCGTCAGCAGTGATGATGAAACCACTAAGCAACCTCGTAAGGTAACCGTATACGAAATATTACCTGCTTTTACAGGCATAGCTGATAGCACCGTTGTCATTGGTAGTGAATTTGACCCGATGCAAGGCGTTAGTGCCAGCCATCCAACGCAAGGTGATCTCACCGCCAATATCACCGTAACAGGTGAAGTTGATACTCATGTCGTCGGGGTATACGAACTAACTTACAGCCTATTTTATGGTCAGGATAATCAGCAGAATATGACCGATAAACGTATCGTTACCGTTGTCAGTGATGCGGTGAGTAATGATGATTGGCAAGTAGGAAGTACTTATGTCAAAGATGATAAAGTCACCCATAACGGCGCGACTTGGACTGCGCAATGGTGGACTAAAGGTGAAGAACCAGGAACCACAGGCGAATGGGGAGTTTGGCGTTAGAATGAGCTAAGGCACTAATCCAGTATTCACTTTACGTGTGTACTGGATTTTATTGTACTCGGCGATTAAATTATTTGTCTGCTTTACCCGCCGCATTAGCAAATTTAGCCAACTGCTTATCAAACCAAAATGGCTGCGTTTCATTGTCCTCACAACGCTCTTTACGACGAATGGCATTACGGACCAACATAGTGCCCCCCCAACGAATTGGCTCCGGTGGGAAGCCACCTTTTGGCCCTGTCGTTAAACCGTTATGACTCCACTTATCATGATTTCCTAACAGCATGGAGGATAAGATCTTACCGCCAATCCAAGTCTGCCCTACACCACTACCGGAATAACCAAAGCCATAATAAATATTACCGCTTTCTTCAACCTTACCGAAGAATGGCAATCCCGTCGCAGAGCGATCAGAAGGTCCTGTCCACGTGACAGCAAACTCTTCATCCACCAGCGCCGGAAATAATTTATCAAACGATTCACGTAATATTTTGCCATAGCGTGTGGGCTGATTAAAGAGCGGCCTTACCGCATTAGCATAAGAAAAATAATTCCCCCCTTTACCTAACATTAACCGGCCATCTGGTGTCGTTCGGTAATAATGCACAAACGTGCGCGAATCCAATATCGTTTTACCATCTGCTATGCCCATTTTAGCTAACTTTTCTGGTATCGGTTTGGTGATCGCCATATCTGAAGATACCACTACAATTTTATTCTTAAACTGCGGAAATTGCTCTAACATCCAAGCATTTAATGCCATTACAGATTTTGTTGCATAGACAGTCCCTTGCGGGGTATTAATCACCACTTTATGCTTATTTTCTTTAGTGCTGTTTACTGATTTGAGCGAATTATCATTAATCGCTAACATCGGCGTATTTTCATAAATACGAACTCCGAGTTCTTCGGCAACGCGTTTCAAACCACGGGCTAACTTACCCGGTTGCACACTCGCAGCGACAGGAGAAAAATGCCCTGACAGATGTAATGCAGAGCCGGCATGACGCTGTACTTTCTGCGTTTCCCAGGCCTGCCAACTGTTTAATTCATGTTTATCTAACGCGGCTAATGTTGCTTCTAAGCCACCGCTCTGCGCGGTATTTGTGGCAGTAAAGAGTGTGCCATCACGACGTAATTCGGCATCAATATTATGCTGTAAACAAAAGGTTTCAATTTCATCTACCGCTTGCTCTGACGCTTTCACTAACTCAACAGCCTGCGCTTCACCATACAGACGTTTCATCGACAAGTATTTCGTCGACCAGGTCAACATACAACCGCCATTACGCCCTGACGCCCCACTACCACAGAGACTTTTCTCTATGATCATGACATCGAGGCTAGGTTGTTGCTGCTTGAGCTGAATTGCAGTCCATAATCCCGTATATCCACCACCGACAATACACACATCTGCAACGGTATCTTCGTTAAGCGTTTGTGGTGGCACGTTATTGCGGTAGTTCACTTCAAGATCCATTGCTTGTTGAAACCAAAAGGGTTGAAACTCAGGCTGTTTTTTCATGCTTACACTCTGGATAGTTTTAATTTAATATAAAAAAATAGCTAACCTTATGGCTAGCTATTAATCGTTAATTACTTAAGCTCAGCAACAACGACTATGGACGTTCGCCAGCAGCTAAACGAGCATCAATATCGGCAACGACTTGTGGTAAGTCCGCGATGGTATCAACCAGATAATGGGCATTGAACGGCGTGAAACGGTCACGCGCTTTTTCACGGGCTTGGTGTAATGTCGCTTCGTCTGCAGCTTGATATTCAGCCAGCGTTAGACCCGCTTCATTACCCGATAACAATAAACCGACAGTCCACATGCCAGCATTGTGACCTTCTGTTATACCCGGTACAGAATCATCAACCTTGATACAAGCACCAACATCCGTCACAGCCATATCTATGACATTCTTAAGTACCATAAACGGTGCAGGACGACCACCAGCGGGTAAATCATCCGTCGCAACAACACAATCAGGCAAGTAACCTTTGGCTGCAGCAACAGGGATCAGCTTGTCCATCACCACGCGTGGATAACCAGAACATGAACCGATTTTAACGCCTTGCTGCTTTAGCCCATTCACTACATCTAATGCGTGAGGAATTGGATCAGCATGCTCACCGACTTTAGCAATTTGTAGCGGCATGAATGTTTCGTAAATGGCATCAATCTCAGCCTTGCTGATCGTTGTGCCAAACTGCGCCTGCCAGCGTGCTGCGACAGCCGGTAACTCAGATACAGCTTTAATGTGATCCCATTTACCCAGACCCATTGGCACGCGCGCTTCTGCTAAGCTAATATCAAAATCATATTGCGCTTTAAATGCGGCAATAAAAATAGTCGTCGGTGCAAATGAACCGAAGTCAACGATGGTGCCTGCCCAGTCAAAAATAACAGATTGAACATGATTAAGTTTTACTGACTGATCTTGTGCGATGTTAGACATAATAATATTTTCCCAAGTAACTATTTATTAATGATTTTATGTATTAATTCATGTATGAATTATGCCTTTAATTCCCAACATTTCGCAGTTTCCATCGCCACTAATAGACGTTGGATATCGCTTGGATGCACATCACCAATGTTACCAATACGGAAACAATCAGCGTTGGACACCTTACCAGGGTAGATAACAAAACCTTGTTCTTTAAGACGGTTATAAAATTCTTTGAATTGATAATCACTGTGCGTCGGTGAGTAGAACGAAGTAATAATTGGCGAATGTAATGACGCATCAAGCAGCGTATCAAAACCCAGTTTCGCCATACCAGCGACTAATGTTGTTTGGTTTTCTTGATAACGTTGATAACGCGCAGCAATGCCGCCTTCTTCTTCAAGCTCTAATAACGCTTGGTAGAATGCTCGCACAGTATGGGTTGGTGACGTAAAGCGCCACTTGCCGCCATTTTTTTCCATGCAATGCCATTGGTCATACAGATCCAGCGTTAATGAACGCGCTAGCCCTTTACATTTTTCCAGTTCAGCTTGACGCGCAATCACGAAGCCAAAACCGGGGACACCTTGAATGCATTTGTTGGCAGAGCTGATCATAAAATCAACGCCGAGCTCAGCCACATCCATTGGAATCCCACCAAAGCTCGACATCGCATCTAAAATAACGATCTTGCCGTGTTGTTTAGCCAGTTTAATCACATCATCAATTGGATTAAGCATGCCCGTTGTTGTTTCGCAGTGCACGATCGCGACATGGGTAATGCTGTCATCAGCGCTTAATTTCGCTTCGACTTCAGTAATACTTGGTTGCGCAGTTTCACCCGGTGCAATCACGTCACAGGCAATATTTAAGTAATCTGCGATCTGAGCGATACGCGCACCGTAAGCACCGTTATCAACCACCAGCAATTTGCCGTCTGCAGGTATAACGCTACCGATTGTCGCTTCTACCGATGCAGTGCCACTGCCTTGCATCAGAACACTGGTATAACCCGATTGTTGGGTTGCTAGTTGAACTAACTTAGCGCGGATAACTTCAACAATGTCTTTGTTATATTCATCATCCCAAGTACACCAATCTTTTAGCATGGCTTCTCGTACACTTGCAGTTGTAGAAAGTGGACCCGGTGTTAGTAATAAATATTCGTTTTTCATCTCTGCTTCCATGTGGACTATACCAGTTTGATGAGAACTCTATCAGTCGATTGCTAGGTTGGTAAATAGGGTCACAGTAGAATTCATAAAAGCTTCATATTCGCAGACGTTAACAAAAAACGGCGAGAAAAGTGCTGAGATAAAAAACCAGAAATAAAAAACAATAAAATATATTAATTAATTTAACTGACATCAACCGGTCATATTAATGTCACAAAAGCACTCTATTATCGTTCCCAACAAATCTGGTACAGACCAGAATCAACCGTTAATAATTTTTGGAGTTACCGAATGAAACAACGTTGGATGATAGGTTCTATCGCTGCCCTAGGCGCCTTGTTTACTGCACCAGTATTTGCCGCAGAGGAAGTGGTGGTTTACACCGCCTTTGAAACGGATGTATTAGCAAAATACAAAATTGCGTTTGAAAAAGCGAATCCAGATATCGATATTAAATGGGTACGAGATTCAACGGGTATCATGACAGCCAAGTTACTTGCAGAAAAAAATAACCCTCGCGCAGAAGTCGTTTGGGGTCTCGCAGGCTCATCAATGGCACTGCTTAAAAATGCCGGTATCTTAAAACCCTATTCTCCAAAAGGTGTCGAGAATCTACGTACAAGCATGATCGACCCTGAAGAAAACAAAGCATGGTATGGCAATGACGCCTGGTTTAATGCCATCTGCTTTAACGAATACGTCGCAAAACAATATAACTTACCAAAACCAACATCGTGGGATGACCTACTAAAACCGATTTACAAAGGTCATATCGCTATGCCAAACCCGGCATCATCAGGTACGGGGTACATGCAAGTGTCAGCATGGTTACAAACCATGGGTGAAGATAAAGGCTGGAGCTACATGGCGAAGCTGAATAACAACATTGCACATTACACGCATTCAGGGTCTAAACCTTGTGTACAAGCAGGTATGGGTGAAGTGGCGATTGGTGTGTCGATGGCATTACGTGGCGCAAAATTAAAAACACAAGGCGCACCACTTGACGTGATCTTACCTGACGGCGGCATTGGTTGGGAGTCAGAAGCGGTTGGCCTCGTGAAACCATCGGCGGCAGCAAAGCGCGTTGTTGATTGGTCTATCTCAAAACAAGCAAACGAATTATACAATGAATCTTACGCATTAGTTGGCCATAAAGACGTGAGTAAAACCGTAACGAACTATCCAAATGTACAAGACGCGATGGTCGAAATGGACTTTGGAAAAATGGCCAATGACCGTAAAGTGGTACTACGTACATGGTCAGATAAATTTGATTCAAAATCTGAAGCGAAATAGTCATTAACTAATGCTTATTACTCAATAATAATCACGCTATTTTATGCTAATTTAAACGAATTCAAGTGTTATTTATAACACTTGGATTTTTCGCCACCTGAAACATTTACTAATTTTAACAAACACTTAAGTAGATACACCACTGGGCACTTAACTAAAAATGGCAAAAATATAAATAAGTGTAAATGCATCACTAAAAAGCCCCACTGTCATCAAACTGTCACTAATGCTGCCTACCATACTGGTATAGTCCAAATAACATATGAGCAGTCAGATGAACACGTATCTCAATATTAATAATCTTGTTAAAAAATTCGGTAGTTTCACCGCATTGAACGACATATCTTTGCAGATCAATCAAGGCGAGTTCATCTGCTTTTTAGGCCCTTCGGGCTGTGGTAAAACCACCTTACTTCGCGCAATAGCAGGCCTCGATTTAGCAACCTCTGGTTGTATCTTACAAGATGGTAAAGACACCACGTTCTTACCACCTGAAAAGCGCGATTTTGGTATTGTATTTCAATCTTATGCCCTCTTTCCTAACTTAACCGTTGCCGAAAATATCAGTGTTGGTTTACACAACCAAGGTAAATCAGTGGCTGAAGCCGTCGACATTGTAAATCATTGGTTAGGCATTATTGGCTTAGCTGATTCAGCGCCTAAATATCCCAATCAACTGTCTGGAGGCCAACAGCAACGAGTAGCTCTGGCACGTGCATTAGCATTATCGCCAGGCCTATTATTATTAGACGAACCGCTTTCAGCATTAGATGCACAAGTGCGAACGCATCTGCGAGAAGAAATTCGTTCACTGCAACGCAAGCTGGGGATTACGACCATTATGGTGACCCATGATCAAGAAGAAGCTTTAGCGATGGCCGACCGGATTGTCGTTATGAATCATGGCGTTATCGAGCAAGTGGGTACACCACAAGAAATTTATGATAAACCGGCATCGCGCTTTGTTGCAGAGTTTGTTGGCAACATGAATTTCATCGCCAGTTCAGTGATCAGCGATGACCAAATCCGTATCGCCGAAACGTTATTACCAAAACCAAAACGCGAGTTAAACCACGGTGAAATGTTTGATTTAGCCGTTCGCCCTGAAGATATTCAATTTAGCGATAATACCCAAGACCTTCCCGTACAAATTAAATCAATGGAATTCCAAGGGACATACGTCCGCACTGAATGCCAATTAGTCGGTAATATGAATGCACCGATGATCAAAGTCGATGTGCCAATCCGAGACGTCAGAAAATTAAAATTAGCCAATGATGAGTTCCGCCGCATTAGTTATAGCGATGATTTTAGCCATATTTTTCCACGAAAAAATAACAACAGAAGCACGCTAGCGGTAGGGATATAACATGGAATCGACAATAGATAAAAACCTAAAGGCACCAAGTTATCTGCAAAGATGGGCGCTTACTTTCAGCCGAGATAGCGCTATTCTCGCCACTATTTTAATTATATTAACGGTGTTGATGGGCTTTTTCATTGTTGCCCCGATGTTCACCATGTTTGCCAAAAGTGTCCAAGACATTGATGGCAATTTTATCGGTTTAACAAATTTCAGCGACTATTTTGCATCAAGCGCCATGATCGCGTCGATTACCAATACTGTCACTGTCGGTCTGATCACCACAGCGATTGTCGGCGTACTCGCCTTTAGCTATGCCTATGCACTAACACGTACCTGCATGCCATTTAAAACCTTCTTTCAAGTAATTGGTTCAGCGCCTATCCTTGCCCCGTCATTATTACCAGCGATCAGCTTGATTTACTTGTTTGGTAATCAAGGTATTGCCAAAGAGTTACTCGCTGGCGCATCTATTTACGGTGTTATCGGGATTACAATTGGTATGGCGTTTTGGACATTCCCGCATGCCTTAATGATTTTAACAACAGCATTACGCACCTCAGATGCGCGTTTATATGAAGCTGCGACCGTCTTAAAAAATCATCCTGTTAAAACATTCTTTATGGTCACACTGCCAGCAGCAAAATATGGTGTGATTAGTACATTAATTTTAGTTTTCACCTTAGTGGTCTGTGACTTTGGTGTTCCAAAAGTGATTGGTGGCAGCTATAACGTACTGGCGACTGATATTTTCAAACAAGTTGTCGGCCAACAAAATTTCGCGATGGGCGCAGTGACCAGTGTATTACTGTTATTACCCGCGGTTTTAGCCTTTATTATTGACCGTCATGTTCAACGTAAACAACAAAACCTATTTGATTCTCGCTCTGTGGCTTACACACCAAAACCACATAAAGTACGTGATCATATTTGCTTGTTGTTTTGTAGTATCATCGCCTTTGCCATCATCTCCGTGATCGGCATGGCAATATACGCTTCGTTCGTGACATTCTGGCCTTGGAACTTAAGTCTCAGCTTTAATAATTATAACTTTAGTGAAGTGAGCACCTATGGTTGGTCGCCTTATTTTAACTCGCTAACACTCGCAAGCTGGGTGGCTATTATCGGTACTGTTGTCATCTTTATTGGCGCGTACGTCATCGAAAAAGGCCGTGGTTTTGGACCGATTCGTCAACTACTGCAAATGATCACGATTATCCCAATGGCAGTTCCGGGCATTGTACTAGGCTTAGGTTATATTTTCTTTTTCAATGATATAAACAACCCACTTAATGGCTTGTATGCAACCATGATGTTATTGGTGGTTAATACTGTCGTGCATTACTACACGGTAGGCCACATGACAGCATTAACAGCATTAAAACAGTTGCCAGCAGAAATTGAAGCGATTTCAGCCTCGATTAAAATGCCGCAATACAAAGCATTTTTTGTTATCACGCTGCCAATTTGTGCACCTGCTATCATGGATATTGCGGCCTACTTGTTCATTAACGCCTTAACAACCACATCAGCAGTTGTATTCTTATATGCGACCGATACCATTCCAGCATCTGTGTCTGTATTAAACATGGATGATGCCGGACAAACGGGTTCCGCGGCAGCAATGGCAGTGATGATTTTAATCACGGCGGCGACAGCAAAAATAGTTCACTTAGTGGCAGCATCGTTTATCAATAAAAGAACACAAGCTTGGCGCCAGCAACATTAAGCATAAATAAGTCGAGTTGATAATAAGTGAATAAAAGGGCTGCCGTAGCAAAAAAGCATAGCGCGGCAGCCAATCATTCGATAAAAATAAATAAGGTTCGTGAGGCTTTAGTGCAATACCTAAACATTAAAAATGAAATTTTACAGCAAATTGAATCCGGCTTATTAACTTCAGGGCAAAAGTTACCGTCAGAGCGAAAACTTGCAGAAGATTTCAATACCACCCGCGTGACACTACGTGAAGCATTGTCTTTGTTAGAGTCAAAAGGCCGCGTATATCGAGAAGACCGTCGAGGTTGGTTTATTTCCCCTGAACCATTACGTTATGATCCGACTAACACAACCAATTTTCACCGTTTAGCACAGAGTCAGCAACGCACCCCCAAAACAGAGTTAATCAGTGCCACCATGGTCGCTGCCGACAATCATATTGCGCAGCTATTACAAATAGCACCACAGACGGAAGTACTCAAAATTCATCGAGTGCGTTATTTAGAGGATAGACCTGTGGTATTAGTCACGAATTATGTGCTGCCAGAACGCCTACCCAACTTACTCGAACACGATTTATCAGCGTCCTTAACGGATATTTATCAACAGCACTACGATACCCTTTACCAACGCACACATTATCGTATTCGTTCATCATCATTGATTGCCGACACTGCCACGCCGTTACGGGCAACATCAGGTTGCGCAGCTATGTATATAGAACGAGTCAATTATGATCAACACGATAATTTACTTGATTGTGATCTGGAATATTGGCGTCATGATGCTGTCATAATTGAAGCACAAGCGACTCGCCCAAAATAGCGATAAACCATTAATAATAAATCAGTGGTTTTTTATATTGTGTATATACTCACCGGAATAAATGTTTTACAGCATTAACTTGACTGTGCTTTGTCAGTGATTAGAAATAATGTACCATATCAAAAAAGACTGACTAATATGGTCTAGAATACCCTATGCAAGTACACGCATGTTTAACACTCTCAATGATAGGAATTTATCCATGGAATATCTCGAAAAACTGCTCGAACAAGCACCTGAGCTTGCGGCAATTTACGGCACTAAAATACTACTCGCCCTTGTTATCTTTACAGTCGGTAAATACCTTGCCAATGTAATGAAAAAAATTACTGCGGGTTTATTGATAAAACGTAACATTGACCAAACCGTTGCTTCTTTTATCAGTAATATGGCTTGGGGTGTCGTATTTGCATTCACGGTTATTGCAACGCTAAGCCAGTTTGGTGTGCAAACAGCATCACTGGTTGCTGTTATTGGTGCTGCAGGTCTAGCAGTTGGTCTTGCGCTACAAGGTTCGCTATCAAACTTTGCCGCGGGTGTATTAATGGTTATCTTCCGCCCTTGTCGTATCGGTGATTACATCGAAGCTGCGGGTGTATCAGGTACTGTTGATGAAATTACCATTTTCTCGACTCGTTTAATTACACCAGATAATAAAGTTATTATTGCACCCAATGCTGCGATCATGGATGGCACAATCACTAACTATTCAGCGCTAGGTAAACGTCGTTTAGATCTTGTAGTTGGCGTATCGTATGACGCAGACATTAAGCAAACTAAAGCAATCTTAATTGACGTTATCAAAAACAACGAATTTACCCTACAAGATCCTGAGTACACCGTGGGTATTTTAGAATTAGCGGATTCATCGGTTAACTTCGCAGTGCGCCCTTGGGTTAAAACAGCCGATTACTGGGGCGCTTACTTCAGCATGCAAGAAGAGCTAAAATTAGCCCTTGATACGGCAGGTATTGCTATCCCTTATCCACAATTAGATTTGCATGTACAAGGTAATCCAACACCGCCAGCAAGCTAATGTTGTGTAGAAAATAGTTTAACGAAAAAGCATGTTTATAAAAATAAATAGGAACCAAATATGGTTCCTATTTTTATTTCATACCTACCGTTTTACAGATCGCGACGTTCAAATAATGGTCCTTCTTTGAAGCTATATCCGCTAATATGACTATGCGGTAAACTGCCCATCGCCTTACCAAATTGACGTTTATCTAAATTGATTAAATTCACGTGATCGCCCGATTCAATAAAGAGTTGTTCCTGCTCGAATAACAGATCATCCACCAGCATATCCATGCCATAAATCTGCCCGAGTGAGGGGATCGCCCCAGGTTCACAATCTTGAAATAGTGTCGCTAATTCGTGTTCAGCCAATAAGTAATACTGTTTACCTGTTTGCCTATTAATTTCACCAATTAATACATGCTTGTTTGCAGGCACTACCGCCATAAGGTGATCGCCGCCAATGTCGCGTAAAATAACCGCTTTAGCGACTTGTGAACTGGAAACGTGTGCAGAGAGTGCTGAATTAAATGAACTTGCCGTGTGCCGATGTTTCACTAAACTAAAATCGATATTGTGACTAGCCAAGAACTGGCCAACTCTGGTTGCCATACTCATATTAGCCTCCATTAAATACTTTTTCTACAAGCAAAGTATGGAGGCTAAATGACAACAACGCGAGTTAATCACCTTATTATTTAATGAATGGTATTAAACAGCATTTACTCGATATTGACGCTGTTTGTAACGCAGTAACACAATAGCTAATAACGCATAACCAAAACATTGGATTAGTAACTGAGTTTGAAAATGCCTTACCACCTCAAAATCAGCGCCCATTTGGTTTAATTGCAACAAACCTTGAATAGCCGCTGTGCTCGGGAATAATTGCGATACCGCCACCAACCAAGTCGGGATCTCACTTATCGGCCAAATAAAGCCACTACTGAATAACACAGGCATTGAGCTAAATAAAATAACCTGCGTCGCCGTTTCAGCTTGATTATACAACTGTCCTAACGCCACACCAAGACAGACAACGGCCAGTAAAAATGGTATCAGTAGCTTGAGAATATCCCACGCCGCCGCGAGTCGATTAACCCCGTATACATCCAATGCAAACCCAAAGTAATACAAGCTAAACACTAAATATAACCCCAGGAAAACCAGTCCTCGCGCCAGTAATAACAAAGTCGGCGATGCTGTTAACCAGTAACCTTGTTCTTTCGCCCTTGAGCGTTCATTTTGACTCGCCGATAAAATACCGCTAACGATTAATAATGTTTGCTGCAAGATCAAAATAAACACCGCGGGCACCACGTAATCTAAATAACCATTTACTTGATTAAACACGGGTTGTAGGTTTAATGACGCTGGTTGCCACTGCTCTTTGGCCAACAGAATACTTTCTGTATCAACGGTTAACCTGGCCACTTTAATTTGTGCCGACAAGGTCCCACCCGCTTTAAGAATACCCGACGTGATCGTTGAGTAAGTCATGAAATAACTGGCATCACCACCGAGTGATAAGTTCACCGGCTTTTTCATCAACAGATCTCGACGAAAATGCTTAGGGATAACTAAGAAACCTTTTATTTTCCCTTGCTCAATTAACGCCTCGGCATCACGCACTGAATCAACCTGACCAGCAATGTGTGTATCTGGCGTCGCGTTAACCATACGGATCAACTCACGACTCACCGAGCTGCGATCATAATCAATCACCACAATTTCTGCGTCTCTTGATACCTGCTGAGAATACGGCAGTGGATACAAGATAGAGTACATAATAATGCCACCAAACATAGTCAATAAAATACTACGGTCGGCAAAAATACTTTTAATTTCGAGCACGACAAGTGCCAAGAATTTATTCATCTTCATGCCCTACTGAGTTCTGGCTATGCGCAACTAACAATGCGTTATCACGGTGACGTTTAATCCGTGCTACCGCGATCACGAAGGTTAATGTAAATAACCCTAGCGCTAACAATTGCGGTAATAACACCGTAAAGCTTTGACCGTAATTAACCTGGCCAATCTGTAACTGCATATAATGGGTGATGGGTAGCAGTGTCCGCCATATCTGCGCCAGCTGTGGCATGCTTTCAGCAGGGAATGTCACCCCGATAAAAGCAAATGCAGGGGCTGAATACGCCGCGCCCATACTAATTGCCTGCGTTAAATTCATCGTCAACGTGAAGATAAACAGTGCAACAGCCTGCCCAGCTAATACGCCCATCACCAGTATCAGTAATAAATATCCCCAGTTCCCATGCATTGGCATACTTAAGTAACCGTAGAAGAAACTCAAAAACAACAGACCATGCACTATGGATAACAAGGTATAAGGTAATAGTTTGCCTATCACAGCACTAGTAACAACCCCCTCAGCGCGCTGAAACCAGCGTCCTTGGCTATTGTTTTTATATTCCGAACCAAACGCCAGCAAGACTGATACCAACACAAAAATCTGCCATAACGCCGGCACAGCGGCCATGACTAAAAATGGCACGTAGTTCGTTGATACGTTATAGAGAGGATTAACCTGTGTCGAAATAGGGGCTACCGCACCTTTAATAAGCGCGAGATGACCACCCGTCGCCAGCGTTTTTACCGCATCAATTTGTGCAGTGAAAGTAGCAAAGGTTTTCGCCATATTCGAGGAGACTAATTTGCCAATTAACACATACTGCGCATTGTAGAAGGTACTCACTTCTGGTGTCATCGCCAAATAGATTTTTTTCTCGAACCCGTGTGGTATTTGCACGACAGCATAGACTTCACCACGCTGCATCAAGGCTTTACCCTCTGCAAGGTTCGTCAATTGACTCGCGACAGCAAGCGCTGGATTGGCATCAATAAAACGCACTAAACTACGTGATGATTGGCTATGATCTTGATCGACAACAGCCACAGCAAGATCACGTGGAATACCTTGCGAGAAAATGGCGTACACCAACAACATGCAAGCAATCGGCAACCAAGTTACCAGTGAAAATTGCCATTTAGAGGCCAATATCAAGCGATTTTCACGCTGCCAAACCGCTTTGATTTGCCTAATGAATGAACTCATCATCAGACCAACTTACTGCGCTGTCGCTGTCGCTGACGGCGCCAGCTCGACAAGTACGCTCATACCAACACGCAGGTCGGCAATCGGCTTAACCGGTCTTGCTTCAATTTCAAACGTGCGTAAATCAAAGCCTTTCGCACTATCTGTTGAGCGCCACGTCGCGTAATCACCCATAACCGCAATATGGGTGACTTCATACTGGTAACTCGCATCACCGAGTGCAGGGATACGCGCAGTTAATACCGTGCCTTTTTTCAATCTTGGTAATAAGTCTTCACGAATATTAAATACCGCCCAACTATCGTTAATATCGACAATACTCACCACAGGGAAACCAGTCGGCGCTAATTCACCTTCTTTAAGCAGGATTTGCACAACCTCACCATCACGCAGGGCATATTGTTTAGTATCTTTGGTGTAAGATTCAACTTCAGCCACCACACCTTCAGCCATGCGCTCTTGCTCGATAGCCGCTTGCTTGGTTTCTTTACGCGCGCCTTCTTTGGCCATTTGATAAACTTGGTACGCTGCATTTTGAGTATATTTAGCCGCTTGCCATTGAGTATATACTTCATCACGCTTTTGCTCTGGCAATACCCCATCGTTATAGAGATTATCAACGCGCTGATAGGTTTTCTCCATCAGCTGTGATGCAGCTTGGGCTTTTTTCCATTGGTCTTTAGACGCTATGATTTGCTGTTCACGAGCCCCCGTTTCAGCTTGTTCACGCATTGCACTTGCCGCCGATCGACCTGCTTTTGCTTGTGCTAACTTAGCTTCTAATTCAGGACTTGCCAGCGAAAATATTAACTGCCCTTGACTAACAAACTCCCCTTTTTTCACATCGACAGAGGCTATACGCCCCGGGATCTTAGACGATACGTTATATTCCTCAGCTTCAATCTGGCCTTGTAATAAGATATTTTTCGGTTCGTACGCCTTATTAAATTCAAATACTAACCAGCCGATAACAACTAATACGACTACCGCAATGATGCCTTTTTTAACATTACTCATTTACTTAACCTCGATACCATTGATTTGTAGATAGTCCATGAAGCGATCAATATCGCCACTCACAGATAATAATTGCGCCAGTGATTTTACGTAGTTATAACTTGCAGACAGACGTTGAACACGAATACTCGTTGCATATAACTGCGCATCGGCCACTTCCAGTGATGTAGATAAACCTTGGCTAAATGCTTTTTGACGCAGCACCACGGTTTCTTCTGATAAAGCTTCGCTTGAGGCTAATGAATTATATTCTTCTAACGCCTGACTCATTTCGGCATAGGTTTTTTCGACGAGAATCGATAAATCTTGCTGCATTTGCATTTGTAATAGATTGACCTGACGTACCGAACTTTTTGCAGCCACAACTTCTTGGGATGTACCAGAACGCTCTATAATCGGAATACGCACACCTACGCCAACCATCCACTCAGGTAATAGCTCGCCCGTCGCAGAATCATCGGAATATAAATTATAATTACCGTATAGCATCACCTCCGGTAAATGCTTCGCCGATGCCATGTCTACCATGCCTTTAGCTTGCTCACGTTTGGCATTGAGAATAGCAATGCCGGGATGATCGGTTAAGGTTTTACTCAAGTATGGCGTTACCGAGGTTACGCTGTTATTGACAAATAGTGGCGTAGTCGGCAGTACAGACTCTTGCTGTTTAAGCATTTTGGTTAACGCTAATTTAGCAATCTCATAATCACGTAATGATTTTTGTGCTTCAATTTGCGCCTTGTCTAACGATACCTGCGCCATCAGACGTTCAACTTTCGCTATCTGCCCTTGCTGCTCAAACTTCACCGCATGATTTAAGTGATCAGCTAGCGCATCCACCGCATCCAGACGCACTTGATAAACTTGCTCAGCTAACACGACGCCAAAGTAATACTGTACTAACTGAGTAAAAGTCGCACGCGTGGCTAAATTATAATTACTTTGCGCTTCATCTACTTGTGCTTGGCGAATATCTTGCGCTGCAGTAATACGGCCACCCGTATACACAGGGAGCACTGCATTCAATGACGAATGGGCAAAGTTTTGATTGGTTAATGGTACGCTATTAGGAAGCATTCCAGCTATACTAGGGAAAATAGCACCTACTTTTCCTTTTACCTCAGATGTATCGACTTCTATCGGCTTATCAAAATGAGTATATGACCCTGTAATATCGACATTGGGTAAATACAGCGACTTGGCGGCATCCTGTAAAGCTTCCGAATGTTTTACTTCTTCTTTCTTTGCCTGCAGCGCATCATTTTTCTGTGCCACTTGATACCAAGCTTCAGCAAACCCAATCTCAGCAGCTTGCACATTACAACTCAATGCAATCGCAGTCATGACGCCATAAAAAACTCTTTTCATTGTTTATTCCTAAGATCTCGCCGTAGCCGAATACGTTATTCATATTAATATAGCAACGAACTAAGCTATTAATATCAAATAATTAGACTATTAATATCAGATAATTAAATCGCGATGGATAATATTTACCATAACTGCACACAACGTCATGTTTATACTTTAACAGCAACAAATAGAGCTTATACTCTAAAAGTAATGTACTAAAAACGACGAGGCATGACCAAAACCAGATGATAACGCATAAATTTAGCGATAACTACGTCAATATTAGACTAATTTTCATAACAGCTCGCTAACAAACGCGTAAACGGAGGTCTTCCCTCGGCAGGGTTTACATAATAAAAAGTGGATATTTGCATTTAATTACCAATAGCCATGGTGTCTTATAGCTTAGGTGCGTACAATTACGCCCACGAAATAACAGAGAGAAAATCGATGTCTTGGATCCAATTAAAAATTAATGCTAACGAAGAAACAGCTGAGAAGATAGGCAACATGCTATCAGGCGCAGGAGCAAGTGCTGTCACATTCATGGACTCACAAGATACCCCTATCTTTGAACCACTACCGGGTGAAACTCTGCTTTGGGGTGATACTGATGTAACGGGTTTGTTTGAAGCCGATAGAGACATGCAGCCAATCTTAGCTTTCTTAGCAAAAACCAAGGTATTAGGTCCAGATTTTCGCTACAAGTTAGAAATATTAGAAGACAAAGACTGGGAACGCGAATGGATGGAAAACTTCCACCCAATGCAATTTGGCGAACGTTTATGGATCTGCCCAAGCTGGCGTCCAGTACCGGACGAAAGTGCGGTTAACGTGATGCTTGATCCAGGCTTAGCATTTGGTACCGGTACTCACCAAACAACAGCGTTATGTCTGCAATGGCTAGATGGCCAAGACCTCGAAGGCAAAACTGTTGTCGATTTTGGTTGTGGTTCAGGTATTCTCGCAATCGCAGCGCTTAAATTAGGCGCTAAACGTGTTATCGGTGTTGATATCGATCCGCAAGCAATTCTAGCAAGCCGTGATAACGCTGAACGTAATGGCGTTGCCGACCAAATTGAACTGTACTTACCAGCCGACCAACCAGAAGGCATCAAAGCTGACGTTGTTGTAGCAAATATCCTAGCAGCACCGTTACGTGAACTATCAGGACTTATCGTTAGCTTCTTAAAACCGGGTGGCAAAATCGCCTTGTCAGGTATTTTGGATCACCAAGCAGCAGAATTGAACGAAATATATCGTCAGCACTGCAACATGGATGAACCAACATTACGTGACGAATGGGCACGCTTAAACGGCGAAATCAAATAATATTACCCATACTGTTTAATCTACAGAAACAAATTTGAAAATGAGGCTTGTGTAGATTAAATAAACAGTAATCACGTAAAAAACGTGCGAACGGTAATTAATCAGGCTAAAATGCAAGCTATCTCAATTTCTCACTTAACCTTGGTGAAAATTGAATAATAAGCAATTTAGCTCGGTTATCTGTTGTTATAATTTGATTTAGAGGTGTTTTTTTGACTATTTAATGATTTCAACTAAAAAAATATTCAATAGTCTAATTATTAACCTTTTAACTCGGGTGAAAAATGCGTAACATACGCCGCCTTAGAGCAAATGAGCCGCAACAGATGAAAATAGGTCCTTATCTTCTGGATAACCAATTATTCTTGGCTCCGATGGCTGGTGTAACCGATCGTCCTTTCCGTCAACTTTGTCGTGAATTGGGTGTGGGTATGGCCGTGTCAGAGATGCTATCGAGTAACCCTCGAGTTTGGTCTTCAGAAAAATCGCTACAGCGCATGGATCATGCTGGCGAAACTGGTATCCGTTCTGTGCAAATAGCAGGAGCAGATCCAGCGTTGATGGCAGCAGCCGCGCAACATAATGTAAAAAATGGTGCGCAGATCATTGATATCAACATGGGTTGCCCAGCGAAAAAAGTAAATAAAAAATTCGCCGGTTCTGCATTGATGCAACACCCGGAACAAGTGAAACTGATTTTAGACGCGGTAGTAAACGCAGTCGATATCCCAGTAACACTAAAGATACGTACTGGTTGGGATCCTGAAAATCGCAACGGTGTAGAGATAGCTAGAATCGCCGAGCAAGCTGGAATTCAAGCCCTCGCGGTTCATGGTCGTACTCGCGCTTGCCTGTATAAGGGCATGGCAGAATACGACACTATAAAAGCGATTAAAGCTAGCATTAGCATTCCTGTGATCGCAAATGGTGATATTGATAGCCCAGAAAAAGCAAAACAGGTACTTGAGTATACAGGTGCAGACGGTCTGATGATCGGACGCCCAGCTCAGGGGAATCCTTGGATTTTTCGGGAAATAAATCACTATCTTAAAACAGGTGAAAAATTACCGGTACCAACTGCTGACGAAGTTCGCCGAGTCATTTTGCAACATGTCGAAAACCTACACCAGTTTTACGGTGAGTTTAAGGGCGTTCGATTTGCGCGCAAACACGTGGGTTGGTACATACAACACCAGACTGATGGTGTTGAGTTTCGTAAAAGCTTTAATGCATTGGATAGTTCTGCGGAACAACACCTTGCATTAATGAAATATTTTGATGATTTAAGCTAACGAGAAGAGCAATATATGTTTGAACAAAATCTGGCTCCTAGTGCCTTAACAACTTCTGCAACCGTGCAACAAGCTGAGCAAATTGTACAGAAACCATTACGTGATTCTGTCCAACAAGCACTACGAAATTACCTTGCACAATTAAATGGCCAAGACGTAGAAAACCTTTATGACTTGGTATTAGCAGAAGTTGAAGCGCCAATGCTAGATATCATTATGCAGTATACACGCGGTAACCAAACCCGTGCAGCTGTGATGATGGGCATCAACCGTGGTACTCTTCGGAAGAAACTAAAACGTTACGGCATGAACTAAACTTCATTGTCTTAATGTTATATAACAAAAAGCCAGTCCTGAACTATCAGGACTGGCTTTTTTTATACTCTAAATATCCCTGTAACGCTCTGGGGTAAATTATAATAAGGTTACATTATAATTCCGGCGTTAATACTTGATACACATAACCAGGTAACTCGGCATTGAGCTTAACCGCAAGTCGCTGTTCCAACAATTGCTCGCTTTGTGCCGAGATCTTAAATGGCCAGCGTTTATTGGCAATACTCTTATCGCCATCCATGACATTTAAGACAATATTACCACGTAACCAATACCACGCCTGACGTTGCTCTACTACGCCTTTATCCAAGGTTAATACCAATTTGTATTGGCTATCCTCTTTAAGCTGTACGCCCACTTCAGCGGCGCCGCTTTGCAAAGATAACAAGGCTTGCTCATCCGTTGCTGACGTCGCAAACGATAATGCCGCTAAGCGTGTTTTAATCATCTGCGTTAAGGTTTCTACCGAATACGCCACATTGACATCGTTGCCAGTCACGACACGTAGATTATTATTGTCATTTAAGCGCGTGATTTGACGCTCACGGGCACTTTCTAATGCACTAAGGGCAATCAGTGGATTCGGTGCTTGTTGCTCTGCATACTTCACTGCGGCGCTAGTTTGTTCGTCCGCGGCACGTATTGATTGCATGAACAGCGCTGCAGCAGGAGCCTTCTTCATCACGGCGAGACTAGACTGTTGCCCCGTCACCGGATCTTGCCAGCGTTCTACAATACTAGTGCCCTGTAGCACTTGCTGAGCCTGGGTATTAACAAATCGCGATAAGGTTTGCTTGTTATCAACCTGACGAATAGTCTTGCCACTGACATTGCTCTGACTAATATTGGCTTCGCTAAAATCAATGCTTTCATCGGCAATCGAGACTTCGAATATCTTGGCTAAATTAGCTAATGCGCGGTTATCGGCCACACTGGCTGTTTTAGCTTGACCAGAGGCCGTCAAATAGATATTTTGAGGATAACTAGCATCTGCACCATCAAGCCAAGTTGGGCGCTCTGGCGTGCTACTACAAGCACTCAGAAAAATGGCTGCGGCAGAAATGATACTGGTGGAAAATAATTTATTGATCATGTTGTCGAGTCCTGTAACAAACGAATAATGATGTACCAGACCCCATCTGCGATTTACAATGAATCCTGGCAGTCATCAATAATTAAAGTTTAAGGTGATAATGTGTAATAAGCTTTTTTAGCCGCACTCGAATAAAACAGTAACATGGTGTTCCCGGGTTTTAACACCAAAGGTGCAGTACCAACAGTAGTGACTAGAGAATTACCGATATTGCTCATCGCGACGGAATCAGAGGTCAATGCATCTACGACAATCCCATCTGCCTGCGCTGTTTTCGACGGGGGTAAACTCAAGCCGTTATCCGTTTCACTCGCCTTATCCACCTCATTATTAATACTTGCGGTCGCATTGACTAATTCAAGCGGCACTTGCTCAGGTGCTAGTAACCTTGGAGCCACAGGCGCTATATCAGTAACAGGCACTGTATCAGTCACAGAGAGTCCCTGCGTTAACGTCGGTTGCTGTAAGTAATACGTTCCTGCATCCAATGCCACACGTTGTACTTGAATACTCGCTGGTAACATATTCCAACTACGTACATCAGCCATTTCACTGATCATACTGGTAAGATTCAATAACAAGGTCGCTAATCCGTCCTCATCCTTTTTCTTCACTTCATGTAATGCGGTTTGTTTGATAATAACTCGCGCTAATGCTGCAGCGTAAATTGCAGCTGATTCAGCATCAAGATCAGCACGAGCTAATAAATTTACATCATCAAAGATTTCAGTTTCAGCGGTTTTACCTAACACTGTAAAACGCCAAGGCGTAGGCTTGACATATTTTTCAGCATAATAAGGTAATGCCAACGAAATGTTATAACCCAGACTTGGTTCATAAATGCTTAAGTAGCGCTGCTGTTTCGCTGATACCACCCCGCCCCAATACACTAATACAAGCTGGCTTTGATTTCGATCCGGTGCTTTTACGTCTCGACCAAACTCTTTGGCTAGTTGTTCATGTTCAGATCTAAGCCCCAACTGCTTCGACGCCAGTAATAAGCTGTCTTGCAATACACTGGGAATAGATACTTTACTGGTTTGCATTATTTGATAAGCTTGACGATAGCTGATCATGGCGTTATCGGTTTCATCACCAAGCTCATACACCAAACCACCCAAATAATAGCTGCTTGATACGAATCCTGACAGCCCGTTATCCGGTAAGCTTTTGGCCAGTTCTTGCATTTGTAATACTTCAACCCGCGCACCATCAAGATCATCTTCCATCAAGTAAGAGAGGATCAGCAATTGCTGTAATAACATCCGCTCACTGGCGGTACTGGTATAACTGCGTAGGGTTTCATTGACCGTAACCGCACCAATATTTTCGCTAACACTTAACGCCTGCAGTTGGGCTATTTCCGCTTTCGCAGCCTGCAATTCATTAATGCCACCAGCAAAATCACCGTTCACAGCGCGCAATAAACCGAGTGTGAGTTTATATTGGGCGAGATCACGCTCTGGATACTCCCGTTGCGCAACTTCAGTCAATACTTGACTCGCATTGCCATTATCTAATGTTTGAGCCAAATCATTAAGCTGATGCTGTTGCATTGAACAACCTTGCAACAAACTAAACCCAATAACAGCGAGATAACGACGCGAACGTAAAAATGTTAATACAGCTTTCATCACAACCTATTAATAACGCAGTTTACCGTTAGACACTAATTTCTTCAGTTTCTTCTGACCGACCCATACTTTGCGGTTATCCGCTAGGCTGATTAGGCTTAAATCAACTTGGTAATAACGTACTTGGTCGCTATCTGCCGTATCAATAATGGTATTGATTTGACCTTTTAAGATAAAGTCAGCACCTTGTTCATTACCTGCAGCATTACGTGTTGATTCAGTTGAATTTAAATCTTGGTCAATACGCTCTTCACGGATCTCGGTACGCTCGTCACTTGATGCAACAAACTCAACACGCCCACTATTAATTAGCTCACGTTCCATTTCATTAACAAAGGTTTTAGTGTTGATGTGTTCATGGCTTAAGTTACGCACTGTACCGACAATCACAGCAGGTGATTTACCCGTTTTAGCGGTGAAATTGTTATACCAAGGACGCGCTAGCACATCACTGATCATTTCCTGTGCCACCATTTGTGAATCAGTATCATTCCAAGCACCGCTTAAATCGATAGTCTGACCCGCATCAACACGCTCTACCGAGGTGCTACAGCCTGTCGCTAATGTCGATACTAAGATCGAGCCTAATACTAATTTTAACAACTTATTCATTCATCATTTCCTTCTAAATTTAACAACTTTCAATTCATTTATGCCTAAATTAAGGCGATTACTGTTGTGGCGCTAATGCAGTCGCACGCTTAATAGCAGCGTCAAGATCAGACAAATCTAACTCAGCAAAAGAATAAATATCGCCATTGTCAGTGTTTCTCCAACGACCGATAATCTTGACACCATTCAATGCTAATTTAGTTTTCGCTTTAATTTCACGTTCTACATTGGCACTCACTTCACCATTTGATGCCGCCGTGTAATCAGCCTGCATCGCATCAACAGACGTTGCTAGAATACGCGCAACTTCAGCACGCGCGCGATTATCAGCAACAGACTTTTGTAATGATTCGTCAGCGATGCCATTTGACATGCCTACACCGTGTAATAAACGCCCAGAATCGTCATCAACGGTTTGAGTGCCGATATTTACCCAATCCGGTGCGCCACTAATATCCAAATCACTATCAATGCTAGTTTGGCTCGAACATGCTGATAATAAAGCCATTATACCCGCTGCCACAGTTACTTTTAATGCTGTTGCTCTCATAATTAACCTATCCCTAAAAAGTGTTAATATAATATATCGTATTATAATTCAAAATAGTATATTGCCAAATATGCTCGTGCCACCTAATCGCAGTTATAAAAAAACCAGACTACCTACCGATAGTCTGGTTTATCTTGTTCACATTTACCCATATTGGTAGATATGACAACTAAAAAATCAAATAGTTATGACTTATATCGCATCCATTTGATCTAATGGCCAACGTGGTCGCGCCGTGATCTCTAAGCTGTCATCGCCACCGTGACGTAAACGCTGTAGCCCGGCATACGCGATCATCGCACCATTATCGGTACAGAACTCGATACGTGGATAAAATACTTCACCGTGATGCTTAACCATCATTTCTGCTAACTTAATGCGTAAGTATTTATTCGCACTGACACCACCAGCAACAACCAGGCGTTTTATACCGGTTTCTTTGATTGCACGTCTTAGCTTAATTGAAATTGTATCAACGACGGCTTCTTGGAATGCAAACGCGATATCTGCACGTGTTTGTTCATCGACGTCATCATTGCCAGCTTCTTGGGCTAATTTCTTTTCTTTAGCAATCGTATTTGCAGCAAAAGTTTTTAATCCTGAGAAGCTAAAATCTAAACCAGGGCGATCCGTCATTGGACGTGGGAACTTATAACGTCCTGCCACACCATTTTCAGCTAGTGCCGATAATCTAGGACCACCAGGGTAATCGAGACCCAGTAGTTTCGCTGTTTTATCAAATGCTTCACCAGCCGCGTCATCAACTGATTCACCCATAAGCGTGTATTGACCAAGACCATCAACACGGACTATTTGCGTGTGGCCACCCGATACCAACATTGCTAGAAACGGAAAGTCAGGCGTCTGCTCTTCAAGCATAGGTGCCAGCATATGACCTTCCATATGATTAATACCTAATGCGGGAATATCCCATGCATAAGCGATACTACGACCAACAGTCGCGCCCACCATTAATGCACCAACCAGTCCAGGACCTGTTGTATAAGCAATACCGTCGATATCATCTTTAGTACAACCCGCTTCAACTAATGCAGCTTTGATCAATGGAATAATTTTACGCACATGATCACGTGACGCTAATTCCGGTACTACACCGCCATAATCAGCATGTAGTTTTACTTGGCTATAAAGTTGATGAGCCATTAGCCCTTTTTCATCACAATAAATTGCAATGCCGGTCTCATCACATGATGTTTCTATTCCTATTACGCGCATTTTATTTATTCACCTTAAACATGACTCGACAATAGTACCTGTGCAATGTCTTTTTCTCCAGCGCCAAATGATGCTTATTTCCCTAACGTCAAGTTATTAGTCTTTACATCTAATCGTGTTTTAGAGTACAATTCGGCACCATTTTTATAGAATTACTATAAAAATATTTTTAGGTTCCAGATAACTTGGAACCATTTAACCTATAGGTTGGAAGCAAACATGCCAGTAATTAAAGTACGTGAAAACGAACCGTTTGACGTTGCACTACGTCGTTTCAAACGCTCTTGCGAAAAAGCAGGTATCTTATCTGAAGTACGTCGTCGTGAGCATTACGAAAAACCTACTACAGTTCGTAAACGTGCTAAAGCAGCAGCATCTAAGCGTCTAGCTAAGAAATTGTCTCGTGAAAATGCACGTCGCGTACGTCTATACTAATCCCTATTAGTATAACTACTGTATGCATTTAGGCGTATCCAATTGAGCAAGTCTCTGACTTAATCAATGAAGATAACGCTTATAAACAAGCCGTGAACTCCTAGAGTCACGGCTTGTTTGCTTTTCAACACTCATAAAATCTATTACGCTAGTCACGAGCACAGCACATAACTGATTTCTTCACACCATGAGTCACTTATTTACTGTAATTGTCATTACTATTGTTAATAGTTAATAATCTTCATACTCATTAGTTAGGTACATATGGCCGGTAGAATACCTCGCGACTTTATCGATGGCTTGATAGGTCGAGCAGATATCGTTGATATCGTCGAAAAACGCGTCAAGCTCAAAAAAGCAGGTAAAAACTACCAGGCTTGCTGTCCGTTCCATAATGAAAAAAGTCCTTCTTTTACTGTCAGCCAAGATAAGCAGTTTTATCATTGCTTTGGTTGTGGTGCGCACGGTAATGCCATCGGATTTTTAATGGAGTATGACAACCTTGAGTTTGTCGAAGCGATTGAAGATTTAGCGGGCTTTTACGGCGTTACTGTACCCAGAGAAGAAGGCGGTAATAATAATGGCCCGACAGCCCCCGAACGTAAAGATTATTACGAGCTACTCGAAAGTGTCACGCGCTTTTATCAATACCAACTAAAAGAACACCCGAACAAACGTATCGTAAATGATTATTTAAAACAGCGCGGGTTGTCTGCTGACGTGATCGCCAAATATGGTATTGGTTACGCTGCGCCAGGTTGGGATAATGTATTAAAACGCTTTGGCCGTGATAAACACACTGAAGAGCAACTGCTCACCACAGGTGTACTCATCGAGAACGAAGGTCAATCACGTCGCTACGATCGTTTTCGTGAACGCGTCATGTTCCCTATTCGTGACAAACGTGGTCGCGTTATTGGCTATGGTGGTCGTGTACTCGGCGATGAAAAACCAAAATACCTAAACTCACCAGAAACGCCTATCTTCCATAAAGGTAAAGAGCTTTATGGTTTATACGAAGTGCGCCAAGCCTATAAAGAGATCCCACAAATTGTCGTGGTTGAAGGTTATATGGACGTGGTGGCATTAGCGCAGTTCGGTATTAATTATGCAGTAGCGTCATTGGGGACCTCAACGTCTGGTGATCAGATGCAGACCTTATTCCGTAATACTAATGAAGTGATCTGTTGTTACGATGGTGATAAAGCTGGTCGAGATGCAGCATGGCGCGCACTTGAGAACGCATTACCGCAATTACGTGACGGTAAAGATCTGAAATTTGTGTTCTTACCCGATGGTGAAGATCCCGATTCATTAGTGCGTAACCAAGGAAAAGACGCACTTGAGCAACTTTTTAAAGATGCCCAGACATTACCGGACTTTCTCTTTAGCCGTTTAAGCCAAAACATTGAAACAAATACCGATGTAGGACGCAGTAAATTAGCGAGCCAAGCCAAACCTTTAATTGAAAAAATGCCTGACGGTTTCTACCGCGGTATCGTATTGAAGAAATTAGCGCGTTTCTTAGCCTGGGATGAAGCCAAGTTAAATAAATTATTCACCACGGTTGCAACGACGAAACCAACCAAAAAAGCGATCCAAATAACACCCATACGCCGTGCCATTGGCTTATTGGTACAAAATCCGCATATCGGTTTTAACCTGCCAGTATTCGATGATTTACCGCAATTAAAATTACCTGGGATTAATATTTTATTAAAATTGTTAGAACAAACAAACGGTAGCGATCAAATTAGTACAGCACAATTACTAGAATATTGGCGCGACACACCGGAGCAGAAAGCACTGATAAAACTGGCCGTATGGGATCATGGCGCAGATGACGCCGTTGAGGCAGAGTTTTTCGATACTTTATTTGTTCTTTCCACCCAAGTCTTCGAACAACGTTTCAGTGAACTACAATTAAAATTAGCGCAAGGTGGTTTAACTCAATCCGAGCGTTTGGAGTATAAAAGCATTTTAGATGAATTAAAATCATCGTAATGGCTTGAAATATGATCCATTAAGCCCCATTTAAGATCTAACAAAAAGATCCGAATTAAATCGGTTCAGAACGCTGAGTTGAAAGTTTTCGCCTAATATAACGTGATAACCGTTATATTTACGCGCATTTTGACCACAATAATTATACCAATAAGTAGAAAAAAGCACCGTTTAGCACTATACTGCTTTGTTTGCGCAGTGCTTTTGCGTCTGTATCTTTGAACCACGTCACCGGAGTGGAAGTATTCTATGGAATCCCCTCAATCACAATTAAAACTTCTTGTAGCTAAAGGTAAAGAACAAGGTTACCTCACTTATGCAGAAGTAAATGATCATTTACCACAAGATATTGTGGACTCAGATCAGGTTGAAGATATTATTCAAATGATCAATGACATGGGTATTCAAGTGCTAGAAACTGCACCTGATGCAGATGACCTATTGATGGCAGAAAATACATCAGCACCTGATGAAGATGCCGCTGAAGCCGCAGCCGCAGCGCTTGCTTCTGTAGAATCTGAAATTGGTCGTACTACCGATCCAGTACGTATGTACATGCGTGAGATGGGTACTGTTGAGCTATTGACTCGTGAAGGCGAGATCAAAATTGCGAAACGTATTGAAGAAGGTATCTACGCAGTACAAACGGCTGTAGCTGAATACCCTGAAGCAATTAACTCGTTACTTGCTGAATATGACAAATTCCTTGCTGAAGAAACACGCTTAAGCGACATTATCACAGGTTTCATCGATCCAAATGCGGACGATGTAGCACCAACAGCAACACATATCGGCTCTGAAGTACCAACCAAAGAAGACGATTCAGCTGAAGATGATGACGAAGAAGAGGAAGAAGGCAACAAAGGCCCTGATCCTGAAGAAGCAGCTGAAAAATTTGCAGAATTACGTAAATTTCACACAGCACTACTAAAAGGCATTAAAGAAGACGGTTTAGAACACCCGAAAACACGCCTGCAAGTTGAAATGCTAAGTGAAGTATTCCGTACTTTCCGTCTAATCCCAAAACAGTTTGATCGCATTGTAAATAACATGCGTGACATGATGGATCACGTACGTGTTCAAGAACGTCTTGTAATCAAGATGTGTGTTGAACATTGCAAAATGCCAAAAGCAGCATTCGTTGAAGCATTTGCGGGTCACGAAACTGACATCACTTGGTTTGAAAAAGCACAACAATCAGCGGCACCTTATGCGCAAGCATTACAACGTATCGACTTTGACGTACGCCGTTGCATTAATAAATTAAAATTAGTAGAAAATACAACTGGTCTGACTATTTCTCAGATTAAAAACATCAACCGTCGTATGAGTATTGGTGAAGCGAAAGCGCGCCGTGCGAAAAAAGAAATGGTTGAAGCGAATTTACGTCTAGTAATTTCGATTGCAAAAAAATACACCAACCGTGGTCTCCAGTTCCTAGATTTAATCCAGGAAGGTAACATCGGTCTGATGAAAGCCGTAGATAAGTTTGAATACCGTCGTGGTTACAAATTCTCGACTTACGCTACATGGTGGATCCGTCAGGCAATTACACGTTCTATTGCTGACCAAGCGCGTACAATTCGTATTCCAGTGCATATGATTGAAACAATCAATAAACTGAATCGTATTTCGCGTCAAATGCTGCAAGAGATGGGTCGTGAAGCAACGCCAGAAGAATTGGCTGAGCGCATGATGATGCCAGAAGATCGTATTCGTAAAGTATTGAAGATTGCTAAAGAGCCAATCTCAATGGAAACGCCTATTGGTGATGATGAAGACTCTCACTTAGGCGATTTCATTGAAGATACAACGCTTTCTTTACCAGTTGACGCTGCTACAAAAGATAGCCTTAAAGGCGCAACAGACGACGTTCTAGCAGGCCTAACAGCCCGTGAAGCGAAAGTTCTACGTATGCGTTTTGGTATCGATATGAATACCGACCACACACTTGAAGAAGTGGGCAAACAGTTCGATGTAACGCGTGAGCGTATTCGTCAAATTGAAGCGAAGGCATTACGTAAATTACGTCATCCTAGCCGCAGCGAACAGCTACGTAGCTTCTTAGACGAGTAATTGAATCGTTAGATACTTTTGAAACACCTGATGACAACATCAGGTGTTTTTTTATGCCTGCAATAAATGAATAATGATGTGCCGATTTATGAGCACTAGCAGAACACGCAGTATCTTCGATGAATAATTGAACAGTTAGCTGGTTACTTGTCTAAGTTATTGAATATGACCTAGACACGCAGAAACTATGCTTATATACTTTCTGCATCTTAAAGCGTCGTAAGAGCGTTTGAAAGATTAGGGCCCTTAGCTCAGTTGGTTAGAGCATCCGACTCATAATCGGCAGGTCCCCAGTTCAAGTCTGGGAGGGCCCACCAAATTTTAGAACACTTGATGGCAACATCAGGTGTTTTTTTATGCCTGTAATAAAATGTGAGCTAAGTAGTTAATAAAATCACCTTACTGGCTATACTATCAAAAAACATTCACTTTCAGCTCTTAATCTATCTTCACTTTTACAGAGTTTATTAATCCTATGTCTACTGTCCGTGCTGCCCATGCATCTCATATCGTATTACCAGAACACGTAACAGATAAGCCCACTGTATTTAGCTTTCTAAGCGATCACTTCAAACAGATTGATGCTTCAGTCTGGCAGCAGCGTATCATCGATGGCAAAGTACATTGGCGGGACGGTCGTTTGATTACTTTAGATTGTGCATTTGTGCCACGAGAACGCGTGTACTATTACCGTGAAGTAGCAGTAGAAAAGAAAGTACCTTTTACGGAAAGCGTTATTTACGAAGACGACAACATCATCGTTGCTTACAAGCCCCACTTTTTAGCGGTAAGTCCTAGCGGCCAATTCGTGAATGAGTGTTTGGTTAACCGCTTAAGGATAAAGACCGGTATAAATACGCTGGTCACTGCACATCGTCTTGATCGCGCCACTGCAGGACTCATGCTGCTTTGTAAAATCCCAGAGCAGCGTAGTATCTACCATGACCTATTCAAACATGGCAATATCACCAAACACTACCACGCTATCGCTCGATTAACATCAGAGTTAAAACAACAGCATGATGAAGACAATCTGCAGCTACCGCTTAGCTGGACAGTAAAGAACAGAATTGTTAAAGGCGACCCGACATTCACAATGCAGATCGTCGAAGGTGAAGCGAACAGTCATTCGACCATCGAATTAATTGCTGTTAAAGGGGAGTTTGGGTTATTCAAATTGTCGCCAATCACAGGCAAGACCCACCAATTGCGTTTACATATGGCTAGTTTAGGCATGCCATTGGTGAATGATCGCTTGTATCCAACATTGTTAGACCGATGTGATGATAACTTTCAGCAGCCCTTGCAGCTATTAGCGCAACAACTGAAATTTACCGATCCAGTCACGGGCATTGAACACGACATAACGACGAAAGCACTTGATATTGATGCGCTAGTGAATGGGATCGTCGATATTATCTAATTAGTTTACCGTAGCGTTTAAACCTTTCGCCTCTCTGGCTTTCTCTAAACAACGGGATATTTTCATTTTTGAGACAGGTTTAACGAGATAATCAGTCGGCTGGAGTTTAATCACTTGCTTGACAGTATTGATATTATTATCACCAGTGACAATAAAAACAGGGATGTTTTTTTGCTGTTTACGGACATACTCTAATATTTTTAAACCATCAAGTTCTTCACGTAAATTAAGATCTAAAAAAATATAATCAAATACTTGTTTTGATAATAAATTAAGTGCGAGAGGGACATTATCCGCATACGTTACATTATCGCTATCCGCATAGCATTCAATCGAAATCTTACGTACTAGTTGCGCAATTATTTGTACGATGACCTTACTATCTTCAACAATCAGACATCTCATTACTACCCCTTTTTGATTGTTATCGAACATTAGCTCAGTATAGGTGCTAGTCCGTTTAAATGGGCTCTAATCTGAGCTATTTAACTCGGAAATATGAAATTGATCACATTTAAAATCAACATCTTAATACTTTAAGCATAGCCCATATACTTTGCCTATTAAAATCAATTAAATAATATAAAAAGGAATAAATCGACAGGCCTTCGACGGCAGAAGGCCAGTGCTAAGCTACGAATTAATTATGCTTTTGTAATGGCTGGCGTTTGCAGCACTCGATGCACAACAAGCATGCAAAGCGCCGAAATGCATAATGCAGGCACAATCGGGTGGATGCCAAACATGGCAGGTTTAAACCATAGCAACAGTAAATAACTCACAAGGCCACTGAGCATCGCTGCTAATGCCGCATTACCTGCAATTTGTGGCCAATATAATCCAGCTAAAATAGGCCATAAGAATACCGCTTGTAATGCACCAAACGCAGCAAGATTAAGCCATACGATCATACTCGGCGGCTCAATCGCACAATAGGTCGCAATGAGTGTTACCAGCACCATCGCCACACGCGTTAAGCTTACTTGTGCGTTAGCCGTTAACGAGGGATAACAACGAACAACACCATCTCGCACCAGACTAACTGCAGATTGCAGCAACATTGAATCCACCGATGACATAACAGCGGCTATCGGTGCCGCTAATAATACGCCAGCCCAGAACGGGTCAAAAAGACCTGTAATCAATGTTGGCATTATCTCATCTGGTACAGTCAAATCAGGATATAAAGCCCGGCCTAGTACACCACTTAAGTGCGGGATGAGAGTCATTAAGAAACTAATGATCGTTCCCCAAATCATGCCTCGCTTTAATGCGTTAGTATCTTTCACCGCGAGTAAGCGTACAACAGTATGCGGTAATCCCAAGGTGCCAAAACAGATTAGCATCCAAAAAGACAGCATCATTGGCCAACCAAGTTGCCCACTATTACCCTGCGGACTCAATAGCGTCGGCGATTGTGTACTCACGTCTGTCATTAATGCCGTTAAACCGCCTTGCGATAACAAGGTGATAAAAATGACTAATACACCGATAATCATCAAGATACCTTGAAACGCATCAGTGATCACAACAGCACGAAAACCACCAGTCAACGTATACGCCAGAACCGTGATGACAAATAGCCCAAGTCCGAGTTCATAACTAATGCCACTCACGCCCGAGAACAAACGAGCACCACCAATAAACTGTACCGAGATCATAGCGATGAAACCGACTACCAGGCTGACCAAAGCTAATTTTGTTAGCCAGCTGTTCTGATATCGTGCGTCCAACCATTCAATCAAGGTAGCGTGCTCAGCTTTTCGCTGCGCAAGTAGTTTTGGGCCTAAAACACCCAAGGTGAGCATTGCAACGGGAACCTGGATCAGCGCCAACCACACCCAGCCTAAACCAATTTTATACGCAGCGCCGGGTCCACCAATAAATGAACTGGCACTGGTGTAAGTAGCGACTAACGTCAGGGCTAACAAGGGGCCATTAAGAAAACGTCCACCAATAAAAAAGCGTTTCGCTTTATCCTGATATAACTCACCGGCTTGTTTTGATTGACGGGCACTCCACCAACGAGTGATCAGTAAACTAGCAATAAGGTAGATAAAAATAGGAATGAGATTAGTCATGATAAGTAGATTTAATCATTAAAATAAGAGAGAAAATAAGCAGTATAGGTGCAAACAGGCAAGAAAACCAAAACCAAACAGGCAGTCCCCACCAGTTACCTTGATCTGCTAATAATAGCGGTCCTGCACACCACAGCGCAAAGTAGCCCAGTGTCAGTAACAAGGATTTTTTTGAAATTAAGTGCATAGTTAAGCCTAAAATAAATATCGCCTAGAATATAACGCATCAGAATAGATAAATAACTCTAATCAGGTGACTCCCCTAGCCGTTTTAGTGTTTAACGCTGAATTATATCGCTATAAAGTACATACATCCAAATAATGTTTTACAGTTGACTCATATTGCTATGATTTATTATACGACCAGTTCATCAAACGAGATCAAGGTATGGCTGATGATCGAATCGATATCATCAATATAAACTCCTGCACCATAAGTCCAACCCCATGCAGAAAAACGTTTACTATATGAGATCTTACGTACCGCTTTACCACCAACAAATAGCGGAAAACAATAGCTGACAAAGGTGCCGTCGATAAGTTTACCGGCTTGTTCATGGATTATTTGGTAGGTGAAATGACCGTCCGTATCTTGCAGCATTTTTACATTTTCGTGTTCATTATCGACACCATCTAAAGACGCTAGGAGGGTATAATCATCATCGAATACAAAAATATAATTATCATCCAGTAAAATAACACGCTTTAAGGCCTGATTTTGAGCGTCCTCAAGTGATAATACACCGGATTGATAATACAGATTATAACGCTGAAAAATCGCTTCAGTTTTATCGATAATATTAACTAAGCGTGACTTGCGCTCAGTCAGTATTTCTCCGCGTAATATAGACAAATAACCCAAAGCGATAGACATAAGGATCATAACGCTGACGACAAGAGCGATGGTGATTTGATAGGTAACAGAATAACGACGGCACATAACGGCCTCTACAACACAACAAAAGAACGTGACAACATGCTAACACAAAAAAACATAAACGACTGTAAACAATGACAAAATCATAATAATGAGCTAATTTAATAGGCAGTTATACTATCCATTAATCCATTGTATATATTTATAGCATTATTTTATTTATAAGATTGTAATCAGTTTAGGCAGGATATTAACGATAAACATACAACTGCAGTCCATCGTTAATAATTCACGATCAAAAGACCTTATTTAGCTACAATTTCATAGCTAGACGTAATTTCTGCAGCCTTCTCGAGCATTTTCGCAACAGAACAATATTTCTCCATCGATAACTCAACGGCACGTTTTACTTTTTTCTCATTTAGGTCATCACCAGAAACAATGAAATGCGCATTAATTTTAGTAAAAACGCGCGGTGGTTCTGCGGCTCTTTCACTGGTTAAATCAACCTCACAACCAAGGATGTTTTGACGACCCGTTTTAAGAATATCAACAACATCAATCGAGCTGCACGCGCCCATCCCCATCAGTACAACTTCCATTGGGCTTGCCGCAATACCGTTGCGATCACCGTCCATTAACAGACCATGGCCCGTTTCTGACGTGCCCATTAATTGCATTTCTTGGATCCACTTCACATTTGCTTTCATAAAACACCTAGTTAATGTCTAATTCAAAGGTATTGAACAATATTAAATACCACAAGAGTGGTATAATGCTGTCTCATATCCCAAATATAGTCTAAAGTCACAAATAAACAGCAAGTCAATATTCAAAAAATGATATATTCACGTTGATATTGAACTGAGATCAACTCAGTTCTTGCTTATTAGTGTTATTGTCTCTTATGCTATCAAGTCATTAATAATAATAAAATTAAAATATCGCAACACGGACATAATTTGCGATTATAATAACTTACAGAGGAATACCCATGGTTGTTATCGGCAAGCCACAATCCGACCCTACTTTAGAATGGTTCTTATCTCATTGCCATATTCACAAGTACCCTTCAAAAAGTACTTTGATCCATGCTGGAGAAAAAGCAGAAACTTTATATTTTATCGTTAAAGGTTCTGTGGCAGTTCTAATCAAGGACGAAGAAGGTAAAGAAATGATCCTTTCTTACCTAAATCAAGGTGACTTCATGGGTGAATTAGGCCTATTTGAAGATACTGAAGAACCTGTACGTAGCGCATGGATCCGAGCTAAATCACCATGTGAAGTAGCTGAGATCTCATATAAGAAATTCCGTCAGTTAATCCAAGTTAACCCTGAAATTCTAATGCGTCTATCAGGACAAATGGCAGAACGTTTACAAACGACAAGCCAGAAAGTGGGTGATCTAGCATTTCTAGACGTAACAGGCCGTATTGCACAAACATTACTAAGCTTAGCAAAACAGCCTGACGCAATGACTCACCCAGACGGTATGCAAATTAAAATTACGCGTCAAGAAATTGGACAGATCGTGGGTTGCTCACGTGAAACTGTTGGCCGTATCTTGAAGATGCTTGAAGAACAAGAGCTTATTTCAGCTCATGGTAAAACGATTGTGGTATTTGGCACTCGCTAATTCAATCATTTTATTCAGCTAATAAAAAGGCGCCTGACATGTTACTCACAGTCAGACGCCTTTTTTATTCGCTATAGTTTATTCGTTAACGCATATTATGATTTATGTAATCGTTTAATCAGGACTGACGTATCACTACGCTGCTCACCAGAATCCTGTAACTCGGCATAAAACCCATCGACTAATTTCGCAATCGGCACTAAAGAGCCATTACGCTCTGCTTCTTCGAAACAGATTCCGAGATCTTTACGCATCCAATCAATAGCAAAGCCAAAATCAAACTTCCCCTGAGCCATCGTCAACGTACGATTTTCTAACTGCCAAGATTGTGCAGCACCATTACGTAAGACATCAAGAACGACATGTTCATCTAATCCCGCATTCTTAGCAAAATTAATACCTTCAGCCAAACCTTGCACCAATCCCGCGATACAAAGTTGATTAACCATTTTACATTTTTGCCCAGCTCCGGCAGCACCAACCAAGGTAACTTTCTTCGCCATAATATCCAATACAGGCAAAGCACGCTCATATGCACAGGCTCCACCACCGGTCATAATTGTCAGCAGAGCATTGTCAGCACCCGCTTGCCCACCCGACACTGGCGCATCCAGAAAATGAACCTTTGATTTAGCACAGGCAGTAGATAGCTCTTCGGCTAATAATGCTGATGTGGTCGTGTGATCGATAAGTATCGTATCGGCTGTCATTGCCGACAGCACGCCATCATCACCGTAAACAACGCTGCGTACATCATCATCATTACCAACACACATAAGTACTAAATCAGCGTTAGTTGCTGCTAGATGAGGCGTAGAGGCTCGTTCACCGCTATATTTATCCACCCATGCTGCCGCTTTACTCGCTGTACGATTAAATACCACGACATCATGTCCAGCATTCTGCAGATGTCCCGCCATCGGATAACCCATTACACCTAAACCTATAAATGCTATTTTCACTGTTTACTCCACCTATAACATGTCACTTTTAATGTTCATTATAATTAACGGCTAAGCCGATAACCATTTTTCAATAGCAAGACTCAGTTTTTGCATCCCGACATGGATGTCACTGTCAGGTATATTAAGTGCAGGTGTAAAGCGTAATACATTCGCGCCAGCCACTAATATCAACAAGCCTTCTTTAGCAGCCAAATTCATAATAGCGATAGCCTGACCTTCATACTGCTCAGTTAACTCAGCACCTAATAATAACCCTTCACCCCGAATATCAGCAAAAATACCGTGTTGATGATTAAGCGCAGCTAAAGCATTTTTAAAGATAACTGACTTAGCCTTAACTTGTGCTAGAAAAGCAGTATCATTGACAGTATCAACAACTACCTCTGCAATGCTACAAGCTAATGGGTTGCCACCATAAGTACTACCATGGGTACCGACACGTAAACTTTTCGCGATATTCGCCGTTGTTAACATCGCTGCAATAGGGAAGCCAGCACCAAGCCCCTTAGCTGAGGTTAAAATATCCGGTTTAACATCCGTATTTTGATAAGCATATAAGGTTCCTGTACGACCGACACCAGTTTGCACTTCATCAAATATCAACAGCGCATTGTATTTATCACACAACGCACGAACGCCAATCATAAATTGCTGGCTAGCAGCATGGATCCCGCCTTCACCTTGTAAAGGTTCCATCATAATAGCGCAGGTGTTATCACTCATAAGCGATTCTAAAGCAGCTAGATCATTAAAATCAACATGTTCAATTGCACCAGGTTTAGGGCCGAAACCGTCAGAGTACACAGCTTGCCCACCCACAGTCACCGTGAAGAAAGTACGACCGTGAAAACCTTGATTAAAGGCTATAATCTGATCTTTTTTATCACCAAAATTATCCAGTGCATAACGACGTGCTAACTTCAATGCAGCTTCATTTGCTTCGGCGCCTGAATTAGCAAAAAAGACTTGCTCCGCAAATGTCGCGTCAGTTAATTTAGTCGCAAGTCTTAAGGCTGGTTCGTTGGTCAGTAAATTACTGACATGCCACAGCTGTTGGCTTTGTGTTTGTAACGTTTCAACTAAAGGAGGGTAACAATGACCTAAACAACTAACAGCAATACCAGCCGCAAAATCAATATATTCATTATCATCTTGATCCCACAGTCGAGAGCCTTGACCACGAACAGGGATCATCGCTGCTGGTGCGTAATTAGGCACCATGACAGTATCAAAATCTTTCCGGCTTACACCTATTACATTCTTGGTCATATTCCTTCCCTCTCAGTAAAATCAATAACTAAATACTTAAATGCCAAATCATATCGCATATATATTCAATAATTATAGATATTTAATCACAGGTCAAGTTAATATTGGATAATGTAATAGAAATTTATAAATTACGCATAAGAAAGTTATTTAGTAGCTCTTTACCTTGCTCAGTCAGAATGCTTTCAGGATGAAATTGCACGCCTTCTAATGCCAACGATTTATGCTTAAAGGCCATGATTTCATCAAATTCACCAGCCTCATTTTCTGTCCAAGCAGTAATTTCAAATACATCGTTTAATGTGAGGGTTTCAACAATTAAAGAATGATAGCGCGTCACAGTCAAAGGATTATTTAATCCCGTAAACACGCCTTTACCTTTGTGCTTTATTGCTGATGTTTTGCCATGCATTACTTTTTTAGCTTTTATCACATTAGCACCAAATACTTGCGCGATAGCTTGATGACCAAGACAAACACCTAAAATAGGTATCTTCCCAGAAAATGCTTCAATAACTGACAATGATATTCCCGCATCATTGGGTGTGCAAGGACCAGGAGAGATAACAAGATAGTCTGGAGACAGCGAGGATATTTGCGCAAGTGAAATTTCATCATTACGTTTAACGATAACCTCTTGACCAAGTTCAGAGAAGTATTGGAATAAATTAAACGTAAAGCTATCGTAATTATCGATAATGAGTAACATGAAAAATTATAATTCTAATGTGGAAACAGGGTAAATAATATCACAGGTAAAGGTGGGATTCTAATCATGAGCGTTCGTAATAATACCTACAGTTCAGTGTTAGCTTTATTCAGAAACAAAAAAACAAAGCTCAGCAAGTGCCAAGCTTTGTTTTTAACTAAGTACTAAATAACTTTATTTAACTGATACAAACTCAGGGTAAGCATCGATACCACAGTCCGCCATGTCCATTCCTATTACTTCTTCTTCTTCAGTAACACGAATGCCCATTGTCGCTTTAAGTACTGCCCAAACTAGGATACTTGCGCCAAACACCCATGCAAAGATAATTGCAGCGCCGTATAGTTGAGCACCAAACGTCGCATCGGTATTGCTAAATGGCACAACCATTAGACCAAATAAACCACACACACCGTGTACAGAGATAGCACCAACGGGATCATCAATTCTCGCTTTATCTAATGCTACGATACTAAAGACAACTAACACACCACCTAATGCACCCAATAAGGTCGCAAATGCTGGCGATGGGCTTAACGGGTCAGCTGTAATAGTCACCAGACCAGCTAACGCACCATTAAGAACCATCGTTAAGTCCGCTTTACCCCACATCAATTTAGTGATGAGCAGTGCAGCAACAGCACCGGCAGCAGCCGCTGTATTGGTATTTACAAAGATTGCACCGACAGCCGTTGCATTTTCAACATCTGAAATTAATAGCTGTGAACCACCATTAAAACCAAACCAACCCATCCATAAGATAAATGCACCTAATGTCGCTAATGGCATATTTGAACCAGGGATTGGATAAACCTCACCATTTTTACCGTATTTCCCCTTACGAGCACCCAGTAAAAGTACCGCCGCTAGTGCAGCTGATGCACCAGCCATATGCACAATACCTGAGCCAGCGAAATCAGAGAAACCAGCTTCAGATAAGAAACCACCACCCCAAGTCCAATAACCTTCAATCGGATAAATAACACCTGTTAAAACAACCGTGAAAGCAAGGAAAGCCCATAACTTCATACGTTCAGCAACCGCACCAGATACAATCGACATTGCAGTTGCAACAAATACTACCTGGAAGAAAAAGTCTGATTCTAACGAATGATCAGCGCCTTCCGATGCTGTACCGATTAATGAACCAAATGATGGGATGATGCCACCTTCAGCATTATCAACATACATGATGTTATAGCCGACTAATAAAAACATAATACATGCGATTGAATAAAGCACGACGTTCTTAGTCAAAATTTCAGTGGTATTCTTAGAACGAACCAGACCAGCTTCTAGCATTGCAAAACCTGCAGCCATCCACATAACTAGTACACCAGACATTAAAAAGTAAAAAGTATCGAGTGCAAAACGCAGCTCAGTAACTGTAGTTGTTAATTCTTGCATAATTTATTCCTTTAAATTGCTTCTGAATCCATTTCGCCCGTACGGATACGCACAACTTGTTTTAGGTCGTAAACAAAAATCTTACCATCACCAATCTTACCTGTGTAAGCAGCACTGCTAATAGCTTCAATGAGGCGATCAACGTTTTCACTCTGCGTGGCAATTTCTAACTTAACTTTAGGTAAGAAATCAACTTGATATTCTGCACCACGATAAAGTTCGGTATGACCTTTTTGACGACCAAAACCTTTTACCTCAGTAACAGTTAACCCTTCAACACCGAAATCTGCGACAGCTTCACGTACATCATCGAGTTTAAACGGTTTAATGATTGCGCTTATTAGCTTCATATAAGAGCTCCTTGCATAAGTATATGGAAAATCTATATACTTAAGTTAATTCAACCTCCGTGCCAATTATTTTAAACCTTATTATTCAACAACTTAAGTTGAATAATGTATTTAAACACTTCGAACAAGCCCCATAATAGTGCAACCATTCAATTACTAACACCAAACCAGTGCAGATGTTACACGACTATTACAACCCTGTTACTTTGAGATCTCAGTCTCAATTTTAATAACTACTCATATCTTAAAATCATGTAAGACATTATCTATTTTTAATGGTTAATGATTACTACTAATTAGGCACTCTTAAGTCTAAATGATTAAATCTGATATTAATCTATTTAAAATCCATTAAATCTCTCCAATAAAGTAACAAATAAAAGGTGACACAACGTTTTGTACCACGACTAAATTAGTACTTCTTATAAACAGTAATAATGATAATGTGCTTCCAAACCAAGTAGCTAAGATGGATCTGTTACTTTAAACCTCAACTCATGGAAGAGATACGATGAAAAAATTACTACTGGTAGCACTATTATCAACGCTTACAGCTTGCGGTTCTGAGGATGTATTTGATAGTGACGATAAAGATGAGCAAATAAATACGATATCGTCCGTGAGTTACTCTGCCACACCTAATGGTATAAACTCACCCATTTATAATTTCAGTTCAGTTTATACCGTAAATAATATTGAACAATCCACAGATAACGTGACCTTTAACTGGTCAGTAAACTTAGAAGGTGAAGGTCAAATAACCTCACTCTATCCCGAGAGCGCACCTCAGTATCAGTTTAGAGAAGCTGCTACCTACAAAATAAAGTTAATAATAGAGGATCAGTCTGGCGAAGCTTTGGCTCAGTACTCAAAAGATGTAGCAATCAGTGCAGAAGATATAGCAACGCAACCAGTATCACCAACAGCAGTGATAGATATCACGGATAGAGAAAAAACGGTATATACGTTTAATAGCGACTCTTCAGGCTATAGTGAAGGTTCTTTATCTCAAATTGAATGGGTAATTGAGGGCCAAGAGATGTCAGGGTCTCAAGTCACCCACACTTTTAGTCAAGCAGGGGAATATATTGTCCATTTAAAAGTCACCGCAGAAGACAATAGCCAAGCAGAAACAGCAATGGCTATTAACGTGGTGGATGAAACAACAACACCAGCGGCTAGATTTAACTACACAAAGAATAAGTTAGTTGTAAACTTCGATGCAAACGAAAGTTCAAACCAGAGCAGCGATATCGCGTCTTATTACTGGGATTTTGGTAACGGAGAGTCTGCAATCGGTATTACAGCCTCTACAACGTATCCATCAGAAGGGCCTTATAGTGTCGTACTTACCGTAGCGAGCAAAGAAGGTGTAACGAATACTGAAACAAAAACAATTGATGCTTACGAAGAAGCTTCTTACGTGACTTGTGATGTATTGACCACCTCTAGTTTAATATTTAAGAGTGCAGATGAAGGTCAGTGCTTTAGTACTTCAGTAATTACAAATCGAGTAGCAGCAGAAGCATGGTGTAGCACAAGAGTTCAGCAATACATCAATGATTTATCATTTATCCGTATAACCCCAACATTAACTTGGCAAGTAAGACAACAAGGTAATAATGAGTGCTAAGTTAGCGCGAATGCTTGAAGTGAAATAAGATTCGTCATATTTATCTGAAAGCCTGAAAGCCTGAATCAATGATTCAGGCTTTCGTTGTTTTTTGGCAAAGAGAAAGTGGACGACTTTTTATAAACCACAACTCGCGGCCTCCGGCGTGTCAGCCCGCTTATCTTTTTATAAAGCGTCCAATCAACTGAATACGTTTAATAAAATACAGCACTCTGCAAAATCTGTGTTTCTGCATGCCTGAATTTCAGGCACAAAAAAAGCCTGAATCTTTCGATTCAGGCTTTCGTTGTTTATTGGCGGAAGTGGACGAGACTCGAACTCGCGAAGCCTTCGGCAGCGTGACAGGCCGCCTTTTTTTGTAAATAGCCTAACCAACTGAACTACCATTCCGCACCATCTGTTTTCTTGTATCTCGAATTTTAGGCATAAAAAAACCTGAATCAATGATTCAGGTTTCTTTATTAGTTGGCGGAGTGGACGAGACTCGAACTCGCGACCCCCGGCGTGACAGGCCGGTATTCTAACCAACTGAAC